>DASQMM010000134.1:0-3895 GCA_035645495.1 Brevibacillus sp.
CAAAAGAAAAAGGAACGCTATATAATAGCATTTGTATAAACAACTACACATTCCTTCGGGGCAGGGTGAAATTCCCGACCGGCGGTGACCATGACATGAAGCATGGTAAGCCCGCGAGCCTCCCGAGCTGTCACAAGCGACGGAGTGCAGGATCTGGTGAGAATCCAGAGCCGACAGTACAGTCTGGATGGGAGAAGGATGACGACAGTGCGTATTCACACGTGCTTGTTTGCCTGTGCAAACGGGTGAAGCGACAGGGAGCTTCGTCTATTAGCGACCCTCTTGTTTCTTGTACCTTTTTTGTGCATGCCTTGGTCAGACACCTGTAAAACCGCCCTGGGGACATTGTTCCTCAGGGTTTTTGTGTTCTTATACTGTTGCCGGGCGATCAACTACGTGAAAAAAACGACTGTTGCCATTCCTCAAGAAGGAGTAGGAAAAATGAGGAGATGGTAAACATGAAAGAAACAGCTTTGCACTCATCGCGAACAGCAACCAAGCGGCTGGTGACCATTCCCATGCTGGCTGCGGTTGCGTTTATCCTGCAGTATCTGGAGTTCCCGATTCCCTTTACGCCTTCGTTTTTGAAGCTGGACTTCAGCACCTTGCCGGCTTTGATCGGCGGCCTTATGTACGGGCCAGTAGCAGGCATTATCATTGAAGTTATGAAAAACGTTCTGCACATGCTGTTTAAAAATACAGATGGCCTGATTATTGGGGAAGTAGCCAATGTGCTGGCTGGTTCCGTCTTCGTAGTATCTGCCGTCTTGATGCAGCGATTGGCAAAAGGCAAACAAGGCTTTCTTACCGGTCTTGCCATTGGTGCGCTGTTGATGACTGTCGTGATGGCATTTATGAATGCCTGGTTCCTGTTGCCTGCGTATGCGGCGCTTTACCAAATGCCGATGGAGCAGCTTCTGTCCAGCTTCGGCGCCGACAGCGTCTGGTCTTTGATCCTGTACGGAATCGTTCCGTTTAATATCTTTAAGGGAGCCATCTTGGCACTTGTTGCCTATCCGGTGTACGTCAAACTGGCGCCGAGATTGCAAGTGAGAACGGTAAACTAACTAACGACATACGTTTTTAAGAGCTCATGAAAAATCCTCCATCTTTTCGGATGGAGGATTTTTTGTTTTTAATTTCACCTGCGAGAAGCCTACAAAAAAGCAAGGAGGAAAAGCAAAGGCTGGTCGAGGAAAAAGGGGGGAAAAGCGAAGGCATTTGGAATGGAAACGGCCAGGGATGACCTCCAGCAAAGATCCCAACCCGCCCGGAGCGTTCTCCCCTTTTTCCTCCCCTCCCCTACTGCTTGACCAACCACCAAGCGGAAAAGAACGTGGTGATCTTCTGTATTTTTCTTGCGAAAAATTACACCGTAATCAGCTTCCCTCTGAAAAACGCCATTTCTTGCCCTGCAACACCATCATCCTGATTTGTAATCACGGTTGTAATCTCATCCATCTCGCAGACCTTCACCAATGAGGATTTGCCGAACTTCGTTTTATCCACCAGCGCAATCACTTCCTTGGATTTGGAGATAAAACAGCGTTTGACCTCGGCGTCCTCCAGGCTGTAATCGGTAGGCCCCGCACTGTGGCTGATTCCAGCCAACCCCATGTAAAAGCGGTCGTAGTTGAATTTCAGCACGGTATCCTTGGCAATGGACCCCACCATCGACATTTCCGATTTTCGCAGCATGCCGCCGACAAAATAAACCTGGTGCTGGCTTTTCGCCAAGATGGAGGCAGCTTGGAAGGAATTCGTAAATACCGTTAGATTGTTCTTTTTCAATAGTTCTTTGGCAAATTCGGCTGCTGTCGTGCCGACGTCGATAGCGATCACTTCGCCTTCTTCGACTTGCTCCGCAGCGTATTTGGCAATTTGCTTCTTCAATTCGAGGTGCTGCTTATGCCGCTGGTAAAACATCGGTTCGATCGAGTTGCTAGGCAGGGCGGCGCCACCTCTTTGCCGGATGATCAACCCTTCGTTTTCCAGCTCTGCCAGGTCGCGGCGTACGGTCACGGTGGAGACAGCCAACAGGGAGGCAAGCTCATCTATCGATAGGGGAGATCTGCGGTTCAAATGTTCCAATATCTCTTTTGCACGTGGATTTTCCATCATCGTATAACCTCTCTCATTTTTAATGATTGAATAAGGTAATGGATGAACAAATTTGATCTATATGATTAGTTTTGATCATAAAATGATAATATCATGATTCGAATGATAAACAAATCAGGACTTTTTCGAAACATTCGCCATAATTTTACAAATTCCTGCAACCATAGCTGCAATTATTGTCTTTCATGGAAAGAAACACGGATTCGGCGCGAATGTTTTCACAAGAAACAGGTGCATAATTTTGTTGACATGGATTGGAAAAGGGAATATTCTGAAAACTATAGTACAGAAAGTAACATAATTTAAATAATTTGATCATGATCGTATCATGAAAAGCAGTTTTTCCTCTATTACATTCGATCACGAGTGGAAGGGAGTGCTCACATGCGCTGCAAAATCAAGAAAGGTATTAACATATGGTCATTTCCTGAACAAATGAACATCGTGGACTGTATGAAATTGGCGAAGGAAGCGGGTTTTGAAGGAATTGAGCTGGCGTTGAGCATGAAAGGTGAGCTAAGCCCGATGAGCAGCGACGAAGAGATTCTTCGCTTGAGACAGGCGGCGGTTGACATCGGGATCGTGATCAACAGTCTGGCTACAGGATTGTACTGGCAGTTCTCCTTGACCAGCAATCGTGAAGATATTCGCCAAAAAGCGAAGGAGACGGTGAGACGGCAGCTGGACATCGGGGCCTTGCTGGGAGTCGATTGTATTCTCGTGTGCCCGGGGACGGTCGGAGTGGATTTCACTCCTGATGAGGTCGTGCCGGATGCCAAGGAGATCGAGTTTTTTGCCGGCTCTGAGGTGATCGATTACGATGTCGCCTATGACCGAGCGCTGTCTGCGTTCATCGAGCTTGCGCCATACGCGGAAGAGAAACAGGTTGTGATCGGAGTAGAAAACATCTGGAACAAGTTTTTGCTCTCCCCGCTGGAGATGCGGGACTTCATCGACAAGATTGGATCGCCATGGGTTCGTGTCTTTTTCGATGTCGGCAATGTGGTCGCGTTCGGTTATCCGGAGCAGTGGATCCGCATCTTGGGCAAGAGGATCGCGAAGGTGCATTTCAAAGATTACCGCAGGGACGCAAAAGGCTTGGCCGGATTTGTCGATCTGCTCGCAGGTGACGTGGACTATGTGCGGGTGGTGGATGAGCTCGTTGCTCTGGATTACGACGGATGGGCAAACGCCGAGATGTGTCCGGTGTACAAATGCTATTCCGACCAGATCGTCTACAACACTTCGGCTGCAATGGACAGAATATTGCGAATTAGGTAAGCGGAGAATGGAGGTGCAGAGCTTGTCAAAGGTGATCATGCGTGTGAATGCGCTCTCAAAGTCATTTTCGCAAAAGGCCGCGGAACTGCGTGTTCTAAACCAGATCAGCATGGACATACACGAGTCGGAATTCATCTGTGTGATTGGTCCCAGCGGTTGCGGCAAATCGACTTTTTTGAAATGCGTTGGCGGGATTCAGCCTCCTACGACAGGGACGATTGAGCTGGACGGAGTGACGCATGAGCGGGGCATTCCATCCCACGTCCTCGGAAAATTTGGCTTTGTTTTTCAAAGCAACAACTTGCTTCCCTGGCGCACAGCGGAGAAGAACCTCAGACTCATGCTGGAGGTGCTGAAGGTCAAGGAATTCGACTGGGACCAAAGAATTGACGAGATGCTCCAGATCGTGGGCTTGGCCCAATACAAGGATGTATACCCCCACGAACTGTCCGGGGGGATGAGGCAGCGGGTCGGGATTGCGAGGGCGCTGGTT
>DASQMM010000135.1:0-3245 GCA_035645495.1 Brevibacillus sp.
CAGCAGGACGATTTTTTTCGCACCGAGAATCGTCGCAATCCCCATCGAAACCGCTTGTGTCGGCACTTCTTCTACCGATTCAAAGAAACGCGCATTGGCCTCGATCGTGCTGGGAGTCAGTTGGACCACGCGGGTCTTCGATGCGGCAGGAGAGCCGGGTTCATTGAAGCCGATGTGACCGTTGGTGCCGATCCCTAACACCTGGATGTCGATTCCCCCTGCTTCCGTAATTGCCTGCTCGTAGCGTGCACATTCCTGCTCGAGGTCCTGTGCGTCTCCCCGTGGGATGTTCGTACGCTCAGCAGCAATGTCGATCTGCGCGAAAAAATGCTCCTGCATGTACGTCCGGTAGCTCTGCGGGTGTTGGGCGTCCAGCCCTACGTATTCATCCAGATTGAAACTCGTCGCCTGTGAAAAGCTGAGTCCTTCTGTTCGATGCATCCGAATCAATTCCTCGTACATGCCTACAGGCGTGCCTCCAGTGGCTAAGCCCAGCACCAGATCGGGTTTTCTTTTTACCTCCTGGGCAAAAAGCTGCGCTGCCACCTTGCTCATTTCCTGATACCCTTCAACCAATAAAAGCTTCACGTTGCACATTCACTCCCGCTCTATTTTTCTCTTTCGAATAATCTCCCGTAAAAGGCCAGATGTGAACAGACGGCTTCATCCTCCAGCGATGAAGCCGTCTGCAAAAAGTGGATATGAAAACCAATTGTCTTCCGCCATTATACACCAATGGAAGGAAAAACTCCTGTCCGTTTTTCCTACTCCAGCACGCGATAGACTGAATCTGTTTACTCCACGCGGTTTTCACTGAACCCTGACCAGGCTGATCCCTCTGTCACTGTTTATAAAAAGGATCATCGCTGGTTTGTTTACATGACGTAGCTCGTAATCGCAGAATCAACTCTTACTGACAGGTTTGTGATCCCAATTCTTGTCGGATTATAATATCTATATATTATAAACTGTTATTCTGGAGGCGTTTTCCTTGACAAGAAAAAAAGTCCCTCGTTAATCCCGTGCTCCGCCGCCATCTCCCCCAAAGAACGTGACAATCACAACCAGGGAGGATGGCGAATGATGAAGCCCTTTATTATCATGGATTGGAAAGACCTTTATTTTGGCGTCGAGATTGAATTTGTTGGGGGTAAACCCGAGGTTGTCGAGCTCTTACCAGGCTGGAAAATGGCGTTGGATGAACTACAGATTGATGATACTGGCGAAGAATCCGGCAGCGAACTTCAAACTCCCCCCATTCAGTGGGAGGATCGGGAACAAATCAAGGAGATGTTGCTGAGGCTCATTGCGGCAGGGGCGAGGGTAAATTGGAATTGCGGACTTCACGTCCACGTTAGCATGGAGCCGTGGGGGGAAGAAGCAATTCCCGATTTTATCGATGCTGCATTGCAATATCAAGAATCAGTGAAATACTTATTTAATACCAGTGAAGATCGTCTTGTATACTGCCCTCCTGTCACCTGGGAAATGCGGGATCAGTTTCTTTCCGCCCCTGGGGTTGCGGCTCTTCGACATAGAGGGCGTCCTCAATCCCATCGGTGTGGCATCAACATTGCTGCATGGTTCGATAACAGGACAGTAGAAATTCGTTATGCTAACGGCACTTTGAAATACGATGAAGTAATCACTACCGTCGAATTTTGCCTTCGCTTCGTTACAGCAGTTGGTGCAAGACGCAAGCTTTCATGCAATCCCAAACAGATGGCAAATGACCTCGGAGTATCTCTCACTGGGTATCCTCCGCCCATTCCTGCCCCACTTTGGTATCGAGAGAGAATATGGTTAGAAAATATGTTAGTACCGATATTAACCCCTATAGCTACCAGCATTATCCCAGATAGCGAAATCCTTCATATATTGCCTAGGCCAGATGGTTTATTGGTTGCAATTGAGAATCCCGATGGCAAGATAATAAGATACCTTTTCCATTCATCTACAAATGGCTGGGAAATTGAAGGTAAGCTCCAGATTAATAAGATTGCTGTAGATCCGCCCCACTCTAGTTAGGGGGGCTTTATAATAAAGCTTGCCATTCAATCAAACTTCCTCGTAATTTCAAAAGCTACCGGCAGCCTCTTACTTGTGCTTATTCAGCTATCGAACCTGTTAGCGCAATGAAGTTCCAGTTTATTTATTCTAGCCTTGGTATTCTTATTTTCTGTTTTTGTTTAATTCCCATATATGAATAAGTTATTATTGCACTCTCGGGGTTCTTTATAGTTTCCTTCATAATTTCAGCGAGATATTCAACATTAACGCCTTGGTTGCTGGTTGACCAATTTCTCGTACTCGTATAGACTCTGTGACTTGGTATTAATAGGGGAGTCATTGGTTTTCCATCAACTGTTAGACCATTTATCTTAATGCCTTCAAAGTCCAGTAATTCAATTTCTAATAACTTAATTTTCTTATCGCTTGCGTTGACTAACCTAAAACCATACTTCTGTTCAGTATTGAGCAAACTAGGTGCAGCCGATTCAATCATTTCGTGTGAGGAATCAATGATGAATGCATTTCTGGCTTGAGAGAAGATGTAGTAGTATGATACCCCAAAAATGGCTACAACTATTAAAAATATTGAAATCAATCTTCTCAAATACAGCCCTCCTGCCTGTAGTATTATCCCCACTAATAATACTACATCTTGGAATTATCCTGCCTGTTCACGTAATGCTTCCTCGTTCCATCTCGTTGGGTAAGGTTTTTCGTGCTAAAAAAGGCTTTCCTCCACCAGAACCAGTGGAAGAAAGCCTTTTACTGCAATCTATGAAGAACTAGGCGATGACCCGATAGCCAAGCAGAATGACCAAGACCATGACGACAAGGGCGCCAATGAAGAAGCCGGTGCTCGGCTGATTCCTGGAGGCCCGCCCCATCGACATCTCCATGAGCCCGAAGACCACGATAGCCAGAATCGCCTTCACGTAGTAAAAGACGTCGCTCGCGTGATACCCGAAGAGCAGCCCCGCTCCAGACAAGAGGATAATAACAATCATCAATCTTAATACCATATGTACGATTTTGCCTGCTTTTGCTTTACCCGCCCGGTACAATATGTAGCCAATGATCAACAGAACAAATGCTACTTCCCAACCGCCAATATGCGATTCTCTTAACATGTTGTACATTGCGCATTCAACTCCTACATTCAAGATGGCATGACCCTTTTATTATAGCAGAAGAGGGACTGAAATCCATTCACACGAACTCTTGTCATATTTGTG
>DASQMM010000136.1:0-3799 GCA_035645495.1 Brevibacillus sp.
GCTACAAAATGAAACGCGAAGCATTGTTCCAGCAGCAAAAGGATGAACAGCTCGCGATCATGAGCAGCCCGGATTCTTCACCGCAAGCCGTGGCAGAAGCGAAGGCAAAGTTTGAAGAGCTGTCCACGCAGGATTCTGCGACGATTAATGTGGAAGAGATGCTAAAGGCAAGCGGCTACCAGGATGCGGTCGTCTTCATGCAAAATGACAAAGTAACTGTGATTGTACAAAAAAATGAGCTGAGCCAGAGTGAAGCGGTCGAAATCATCGCGCACGTCAAGGAGCATCTGAATGTTCCAGCTACGAACGTAAAGGTTCAATTCAACGCTTCCTAATCACGCAGCGGACTTATAGGAAGGGGCCATAACGGGCATGATGGTAAGGATTTCCTCGCCTTTCTTACGGGAAAAGCAGGGAAATCCTTTCTTGACGTGTATCTGGCGACAAGCTACCATGGGTTTATGGTCTGGCCATCTGCTACATATGGAACTCCCTGAGACATTTATTGAAGTGAAGGAGTGCTTTTCGTTGAATATCCATGAAATTCGAGAACTTATTAAGTTAATTGATCAATCATCCATTCAAGAATTCAAGCTGGAATTAGAAGGCGCCAAAGTAAAGCTGACCAAATCCTCCGGCAAGGAGACCGTGGTAGTGACTCAGCCGGCGGTATCAGCACCTGTCTTGCAGGCAGCTCCGGCACCTGCAGCAGCACCGGTCGCAGCTCCAGTTGCAGCACCAGTTGCTGCGGAAGCACCAAATGCTGCACCTGTAGCACCTGCAGCCGATGATGCCAACCTGCACAAAATCGTCTCTCCGATGGTAGGGACCTTCTACAGTGCGCCAGAACCAGGCAAGCCTGCCTACGTGAAAGCCGGAGACAAGGTGAGCGCAAACAAGGTTGTGTGCATCGTAGAAGCGATGAAGCTGTTCAATGAGATCGAAGCTGAAGTAAATGGCGAGATCGTCAAGGTCCTGGTCGAGGACGGCCAACTGGTCGAATACGGTCAGCCATTGTTTTTAGTGAAGCCAGAATAAGGTGGGGGAGAGCGAAATGTTCCAAAAAGTATTGATTGCCAATCGCGGAGAGATCGCTGTGCGGGTCATTCGCGCATGCCGCGAGCTGGGCATTCGTACGGTCGCTGTCTACTCCGAAGCGGATAGTGAAGCGCTTCATGTCAAATTGGCCGACGAAGCTTATTGTATTGGTCCAAAAACATCCAAGGAAAGCTATCTGAATGTAACAAGCATCATGAGCGTTGCGACTAAGGTAGGAGCAGATGCCATCCATCCCGGTTACGGCTTTTTGGCTGAAAACGCGGATTTTGCAGAGATTTGCGCTGCCTGCAACATCACTTTTATCGGTCCTGATCCGGAAGCGATTGTGAAAATGGGCGACAAGGCCACAGCGAAGGATACGATGAAAGCGGCCGGCGTCCCAACGGTTCCCGGTACAGAAGGTTTGATCGAGGATATTGCGGAAGCCATTCAAACAGCCAATGAGATTGGCTATCCCGTCATGGTCAAGGCGACAGCGGGAGGCGGTGGACGCGGGATGCGGGTTGCCGTCGATGACGCGGATTTAGAAAAAGCCATTCGCCAGGCACAGAACGAAGCCAAGACAGCATTTGGCAATCCAGGCGTCTATCTGGAGAAATTCGTGGAAGGGCCGCGCCATGTCGAGATTCAGATCATGGCTGACAAGCACGGCAACGCTGTCTATCTGGGAGAGCGTGACTGCTCGATTCAGCGACGCCACCAGAAGCTGATCGAAGAAGCTCCATCGCCTGCGCTCGGCGAGGAGTTGCGCCAGCAGATGGGGGAAGCAGCGGTCGCAGCTGCCAAGGCCGTCTCCTATCACGGTGCTGGTACGGTTGAGTTCCTGCTGGATAAACACGGCAAATTCTATTTTATGGAAATGAATACGCGGATTCAGGTAGAGCATCCGGTCACGGAACTGGTCACGGGCTATGACCTGATCAAGGAACAATTGACGGTAGCGGCAGGGGAGCCCCTCTCATTCCGCCAAGAAGACATCCGGTTGAATGGTTGGGCCATCGAGTGCCGGATCAATGCGGAGAATCCTGCGAAAAACTTCATGCCGTCGCCTGGCCGGATTACCGAGTACCTTCCTCCAGGAGGCTTCGGCGTGCGCGTCGACAGCGCTGCTTATGCCGGCTATGCCATTCCGCCTTACTACGATTCGATGATTGCCAAGCTGATCGTATGGGGCAAGGATCGCCAGGAAGCGCTCGAGAGAATGAAGCGTGCCTTGGATGAGTTCGTCGTGGAAGGAATTACGACAACCATTCCGTTCCATTTGAAAGTCTTGGATCATGAGGTGTTTGCCAGCGGGAATTTTGATACCAAATTCCTCGAAACCTATGATCTCAAGCTTGATGCCGAATAAAGAGCAAGTTTGTAAAACAGCAATCTACTTGCTATAATGGAATACAAATCCAAAGGGAGGTGCGAAGCGTGGAAGAATTTACACCGGATCTAGATAGAACAGAATTAGGAAAGGTCCAGATCGCCCCTGAAGTCTTGGAAGTGATTGCTGGCATGGCTGCCGCAGAAGTGGAAGGCGTGGCCTCGATGAGCGGCGGCTTCGTTGGGGATATAGCGGAACGTTTGGGCCGTAAAAATATAGCTCGCGGAGTGCGTGTCGAGGTCGGTTCCCGTGAAGCGGCTGTTGATGTTTCCATTATTGTGAAATACGGACACCGAATTCCAGAAGTCGCTCGTAATATTCAAGATAGTGTGCGCAACGGCATCGAGAGCATGACCGGACTGTCTGTTGTCGAAGTCAATGTACATATCGTGGACGTAGAGTTGAAGGCTGAAGAAAAAGCGCCGGTAACAGCTGTAGTGGAAGACTATCAGCGGGTTCGCTGACAAGCTGCGGATGGATGCCCCCTACTTACAGGGGGCATTTTCCACTAGCTGCCCCGGCACGTCCTGCACGCCGGCAATAACGATAGACCCGAACCGCGCCCTGGATAGAATAGAAAAGCGGGGCTGAAGGAGAGATGCAAGTGAACTTGTTTGATCGGTTTATCTTAACGATTTACAGTTTTGCGCTAATCGTATTATCCTGCGTGATGATCGCGGTTACTAGCGGCTGGTTTTCTCAAGACTTGTTTCGTCCCTACATGGAACAGATTTTGTCAGGCACCAATATCGCCTACCTGATCGTCGCGATCATCTTCCTCATCGTCAGTCTCCGATTCTTTTTCAGTTCCTTCCGTTTCAAAAAGTCCAAAGAAGATCGCAGTATCCGTCAGCGCAGCGATCTGGGGGAAATCAACATCACCATTCAGACGATCCAGACCATCGCGGAACGCGCAGCCAGACGCGTCAAAGGCGTACGTGATCTGCGCAGCGGAATCAAATTGCTGGAGAGCGGCACGATGATCACGATGCATGTCTCGGTAGATGGAGAAACCCCGTTTCCCGAACTTACCCACAATCTGCAACATGACGTCAAAGATCAGGTGGAGACCATCACCGGTCTGCTGATTTCAGAAGTGAAAATCGTGGTGACTGAGGTGGCTCAACAAGAAAACTACGCGGCACGCAAGCGTGTGGAATAGAAGGTGAACACCATGATTTGGGAGTTGTTGTGGGAGCATAAGGGGAAGCTATTGGGGATCTTGGCCGGTATTTTTTTCGGTATCATCTACCTTATCGTCGGTTTTTGGGATACACTGGTGTTTGTCGTGTTTATCGGAACCGGATATTACATAGGCCGCAAACTGGATCACAAGGAAGATCTGCGGGAAATCCTCGATCGGATTCT
>DASQMM010000137.1:0-2526 GCA_035645495.1 Brevibacillus sp.
ACTGCTCGAATTTCTCTCCCAAGAGGAATATACCAACCTTGTCGCGGATACCCTGGAGATTCTCCCACCTGAGATGATTGTGCACCGGGTCACTGGTGACGGTCCCCCGGATTTGCTGATTGGTCCGATGTGGAGCCGTAAAAAATGGGAGGTGCTCAACGGCATCGACGCCGAGTTGAAGCGCCGCAATACCTGGCAAGGCAAGTTTTACGTTCCTGACGCCAAGTGATCCTGCCGATAGCCTTTCTGCTTGCCCATAGCGGGCAAGCGGAGGGCTATTTTTCTTTTAGGCGCAGGCTTTTCCATACTTTTCGGGCCCTGCCTGGATAGTTTGTTATGATACCGTCTACCCCCATTACGAATGATTCCTTGATTTCGTGCTCGCTGTTGACGGTCCAGACGATAACCGGGTAATCATTCGCATGGGCTTGTGCGACCAACTCCGGTGACAGTTGATCGTACGGCACGTGAAGCTCATCGGCCTGATAGCGGGTCGCGATCTCCCAGGGAGACTTGAGCGCACCCACGTACAGCAGCGCTGTAGACTGAAAGGGATCGAGCTCTTTGATTCTGGCCAGGCTGTCGAAGTTGAACGAGGAAATAACGGTTCGTTCTGTCAGCTGGAAACGCCGAATCATTTCAATCAATTTTTCCTCCAGCTGCGGCTGGGGAAACAGCAGGTTCTTCATTTCAATGCTGAAGCGGATCGAACTGTCCGCAAAGTGCTGGAATACCTCCCGCAGCGCAGGAATTCTCGCTTTCGGGAAATGCAGGGAGGAATCTTTATCCGCACGGTATTTTCTCAGTTCATCCATCGTATGATTCCGTACAAACCCGCTGCCGCTTGTGGTCCGATCCAGAATATGATCGTGAATGACGGCTAGTTTGTCATCCTTGGTCAATTGAACGTCTAGTTCAATGCCGTTTGCTCGTTTCTTCACAGCGGCTTGGAAAGCTTCCATGGTGTTTTCCGGATATTGGCCGGAAGCGCCGCGATGTGCATAGATGATAGGCGGCATGTGAGGCTTCCTCCTTTCACGCAAGTTTGCCTCTTTACATGCATATGTAAAAAACCCCTCTTTACGACTATTGCAGAGGGGCTGAGCCAATCCGTTAATTATTGCTGGCGACGAGAACAATCACCAGAAGGACAAACAGGACTAATATGAGAGTGAAATCGTTGTTGCTGCTGCTCATAACAAACTCCCTCCTTCTTGAATCAAACATCTCCCTTCCAGTATTCTATGATCAAAAATAAGAATGGCTCTCGGCTTCTACCTAACATGAAGAAGTGGTTCATTGTACAGATTGGCGGATGACGAAAATGGCTATTACGCTACAATGAAGGAAAGAGGAGCGGGAGGGGGAGCTTGAGATGAATAACGAAATGCAGAATATGGTAAATAATGGAGATTTGGTTTTGGATCATCAGAACAGACGAGTGAAGCTTCACGTATACGATCCGCAACAGATTAACGAACTGGATGAGATGCTGCGTCAGCAAGCAGCCAAGATGGATGCGACCAAAGTGATCGTGTACGGGAAAAAAGCAGATGTAGAGAAGTGGCAAACGCTAGGCTATCGTCTGGAAGGAACCATTGAGGGCTTTTTTCATGGAGTACATGCCCATATGCTCTCTTACTTCATGAGCGAAGAACGGGCGAGCTCTGCAGCTCCCGAGCTTGCAGATGAGTATCTGGCCATTAGCTTGTCCAAGGCGGGGAATGGAGAAAAGAAGGAATTGCCTGCAGCGTACAGCATGCGCGAGGCGACCGAGGCTGATGCGGAAGAACTGGCAAGGTTGTACAAGTTGGTATTTGCCACGTATCCGACTCCGATGGATGATCCTACCTACATTCGTGAGACCATGAATGAGGGCACCCGCTATGTAGTCGTGGAGCATGAGGGGAAGATAGCCTGTGCTGCCTCTGCAGAGGTATCCGAGCGTTTCGGATCGGCCGAGATGACGGATTGTGCCACACATCCAGACCACGCTGGCAAAGGCCTGCTCCAACCCCTTTTCGTAGAGCTGGAGCAGATGATGGAGAAACAGGGAATCTACTATTTGTACACGTTGACCCGTGCCCAGTCTGCAGGCATGAACGTGACAGCTGCCAAAATGGGGTATCAATACCGCGGAAGGCTGATTAACAACTGTACGATTTTTTCAGGCTTTGAAGACATGAATATCTGGGTGAAAGCGCTTCGGCCTACAAAGGAATAACGGACCTCGGGCTACGGGGATGGGGGATACAGATGCTGCTGGAGACGGCGCGCCATCAAGGCGAGATGAAGCTGCCAGCGCTGATGGGCATCTTCCAGACTGCAGCCCGTTTTCTCTTCTATCTGGGTAATCCGGTATTTGAGTGTATGCCGGTGAATGTACAAAGCCTGGGAGGTCTGCAGGCCGTTGCCATTGTGGCGTAGATAGGCGTCCAGGGTCTCCAGCAGCTGCATGTTGTGTTTGGTGTCGTAACGGATCAATGGGTCGAGCAGAGGCCGCCACAATGCCATCAGACTCTCCTG
>DASQMM010000138.1:0-2119 GCA_035645495.1 Brevibacillus sp.
TCCCGGCTTTCGTCCTGGCTACGGGGATTGCAGGGAGCATGGTTCGGTATGTGCGTTCCAGTATGCTGGAGATTTTGGGACAAGATTATCTGCGGACCGCCCGTTCCAAAGGCTTGCGGGAATTTCTCGTCGTCAACAAGCACGCCTTTCGCAATGCACTGATTCCAATCATTACGGTTATTGGCATGGACATCCCGCTGTTGATCGGCGGGGCCGTCGTGACCGAACAGATCTTTCAGTGGCCGGGATTGGGACAACTAACGATTCAATCCATCCTCTCGCGCGATTATCCAACCTTGATGGCAATCAATTTTATCGCGGCGATCACAGTCCTGTTGTCCAACCTTCTAGCCGATATTCTCTATTCGGTTGCAGACCCGCGGATTAAATACAATTAAGGCATAAAAGGGGGGGAGCAGATGTCGCTTGCCAATCTGAAAACGGAACAGGAGCCCGTCCTGCAGCACCCGCCGGATTTGGGCCTGGGGGAAGAAGAAAGCTACCTGAAGATGATTACGAAGCGTTTTTTCAAACACAGGCTCGCGGTTGTCGGGTTGGTGATTTTCACCGTCATTACGCTGATGGCGATTTTGGCTCCGTGGATTTCGCCCAGGGATCCGTATGAAATCACAGGGGACTTCGCTGCGGAACCGTCTGCCGAGTATTGGCTGGGGACGGACCAGGTGGGTCGTGACATCGCGAGCCGCTTGATCTACGCGTCGCGCGTCTCTTTAGCCGTCGGGATTGGCGCCGTCGCGATTTATGTCGTCATCGGAACGATCCTGGGGGCGATTGCCGGCTATTTTGGCAAATGGGTAGACATGTGCATCATGCGATTGACAGATGTTTTCATGTCCTTTCCCTACTTGATGGTCATTCTGGTGCTGGTCAGCATCATGGGCCCGAGTCTGTACAACATTATCATCGTGCTGGGATTGCTCGGCTGGCCGGGGATCGCCCGGATTGTACGCGGCAGCGTCTTGTCGATCAAGGAGATGGATTACGTCAAGGCAGGCATTACACTGGGGTATTCGACGCCCAAAATCGTCTTCCAGCATATCCTCCCGAACTGTCTGGCTCCCATTCTCGTCAACGCCACCTTTGGCATCGCCTCAGCCATCATCATGGAAGCCTCTCTCAGCTTTCTCGGGATGGGTGTCCAGCCGCCGACTGCGAGCTGGGGCAATATGCTGACGGAAGCCCAATCTCTGACTGTGCTCTCGACACAGCTCTGGCTCTGGATTCCACCGGGGTTGATGATTTTACTCGCCGTTCTCTCGATTAATTTCATGGGAGACGGTCTGCGAGATGCGATGGACCCGAAAAGTCTAAGGTAAAAAATGATGGCAACAATTTTATTACGATAGATGATGGGGGGAAAATGATGAAAATCGTCAAGAAAGCAGCAAGCATTTTGGCTATTTCTTCACTTTTCACACTGGCTGCGTGCGGTGGTGGAGGCGGGAGTTCGGCTCCGGTCCAAGGAAACGGGGCAGCGGGAGGTACAGCACAGGCGCCAGCCGGGGCCACAAGCGCGGCAGGCGGTTCCATGTTCCTTGGGATGACCAATCCACCGATCTTGTTCAATACGATCAACAGTGTGGACGTCGCTTCGCAGTTTACGGAGAAGTTCATGTTTGACTCGTTCCTGGAAATGGAAGGGCCGCTGAAATTCGTGCCCAAATTGGCCGATTCCTTTGAGACGACAGACAACCAGACCTACACGATCAAAATCAACAAGGACGCCAAGTGGACGGACGGGACCCCTGTCACGGCCCACGATGCCGCATTCACGTTCAACCTCATCGCCAATCCCAAAACAGAGACGAGTGTGGGCAGCTATCTGTCCATGCTGGATGGACTTGAGGAAAACGGAAAGCTCAAAGCGGGCGAAACCAGCATTCCATCGGTCAAAGTCATCGACGACAAAACGCTGGAGTTCAAAACCAAAGCGCCGGTCGATCCCAATATGTTAAAAGAACAGCTGGGCTGCAAGCTGATGATATTGCCGAAGCATGTGCTGGAAAAAGTGGACCCGGCGAGCTTGTCGCAGGACCCATTCATGCAAAAGCCAACTGTTACCAATGGGCCGTTCAAATTTGTCAAATACCAGAAGGAC
>DASQMM010000139.1:0-8599 GCA_035645495.1 Brevibacillus sp.
GCTGGAGCAAGCCTTGAAGCGTCCTCTGACGCATGAACTGCTGCACGATCAACTGGGACGTCTGGGCGGTACGTTGTTCCATCTGAATCAGGAAGATTTGACAATCGAGTTGGACGGGGAACTGATCCTTCCGGTAAGCGAGCTGAACCGCCTGCGCAGGGAAGCGGCGGAGCAACTGCTCTATCTTCGCTCCAAGCCGCCCGTCTACCAAAAGCGTCCCGTGAATGCGTTCGCAGACGTGCCTGAGAAAAAGCTGGTAGAAAAGCCCCTGCTTACTGCTCTGTGCCGTTCCCTTGAGCAATTGGAGGCGGCCGCGCAGACAGATGTGGACTTCCTCTACGCAGATTTTGAATTCGTGAAGCAATATCCAGATGCCGTCAAGCTGGCGCATCGCTACAATAAAAAAATCGGCATCGCGACGATGCGCATCCACATGCCGGATGAGAACGGCGTACTGGCATTGATCTCGAAAGCCAAGCCGGATGCCATCCTCGTGCGCAACACCGGAGCCTTGTACTACTACATGTCCAGACGTGACGAAATCAAAATCCCGCTGATCGGCGACTTTTCTCTCAACATCGCCAACCACAAAGCGGTCGAGCTGTTCCTGGACTGCGGCTTGGAGCGGGTAACGCCGTCCTACGACCTGAACATCCAGCAGATGGTGGATTTGCTGGAAAACGCGGACGCCGCGCAGATGGAATTGGTCATTCATCAGCACATGCCGATGTTCCATACCGAACACTGTGTCTACTGCACCTTCCTCAGCGAAGGAACCGATCATACCAATTGCGGCACGCCTTGCGAGACCTCTCGTGTCTCCCTTAAAGACCGCGTCGGCTTCTCCCATCCGGTCCGCGTCGATACCGGATGCCGCAACACTGTATACAACGCAATCGACCAATCTGGGGCAGAATACCTGAATGAATTCCGCTCCCTGCAGGTAGGTTCCTACCGGATCGAGTTCCTGGAAGAGGAGCCTCGGCGCGTCCAAGAAGTCATCTCCCTGTATCGCCAGGCGCTGCGCGGAGAAGTAAGCGGAACCCATGTCTGGCGCACCCTCAAAGCGACGAATCAATTGGGGGTCACCCGCGGACAACTTACCAAATAAAAGCGAGACGAGAGGAGATGTTTCCATGGCTGACCTGAACCAACCATCGGTAGAAAACCTGTCCATCCTGATCGAGGGCATTAAAGCCAAGCTGAATATGGCGAATACCGCTGTGATGCGCCCGGAGGACTTCGATCTGGAGCACTACGAGGATCTCCTGTACCTCTACAACATGGTGCAGAAAAAAAGCACATTTGGCATCAACGAAATGACTGCTATCGTCGAAGAACTGGGCCAAATGCGCAAGCAAGGATCCTAACACGAGTACAAAAAAAGAGTATGCGGCAAAGAACACCTTTGCCCATACTCTTTTTTCATGTTTGCTGCTGAGCAACCTTCCCTCTCGCTCTGGCTCTCTGTCTTTCCGGACCGGGTGAATCATGCAGAAAGAAGGCGAGAATCAATGCGGCTGTGGCGAAGCAGGTGGCGACCAAAAACGCGTCATTGGTGCCCATCGTCATTCCCTGCAGGGTTGCTTGTCCCATCTGGATCTGGTCTGCGGGATTGATCTGGCGCTCGCTGACGATCCGGGAGATATAGGTCTCGCTTCGGATCGTCATGATTGAGACAAACAGGGCCGTTCCGATCGCCCCTCCTATCGCATTGAGGGTATTGGACATTGCAGTACCATGCGGATTCAGCCGCAACGGCAAGGAATTAAGCCCCGCCGTCATCACAGGCATCATCAGCATCGACAGTCCAAAGCTGCGGAAGGTGTAGATCGTCACCAGATACCAAAAAGTCGTGCCCAGACTCAATCTGGTCAATCCAAAAGTCGTGACGATCGTAATCGACAAACCGATAATCGCCAGCCATCTCGCTCCATATTTGTCAAACAGCCTGCCATTGATCGGAGACATGATGCCCATCAGAATGCTTCCTGGCAATAACAGCAATCCAGACTGTACAGGTGACAAGCCCAAGATGTTCTGTACAAAGACAGGCAGCAGGATCAGGCCGGAGAACAAAGTCATATTCAATAACAGGCTGATCAGTACGGCAATCGTATAGGTCGGCGTGCGAAAAATGCGAAACTCCAGCATGGCGTGATCAATCGACAATTGTCTGCGGACAAAAATCACCAGACTGATGATCCCGATCAGGATGGGAATAATCACATGGTAGCTTGCCCAGCCATATCCACCTGCAGAACTAAATCCGTAGAGTATCCCACCAAAACCGATCGTAGAAAAGATGACTCCCCAGGGATCAAATTTTGGATTCTCGGTTTCCGTTACATTTTTCAAAAGAAAGGCAGCGGCGATAAGAACGATCAATGCGATTGGCAAAATAATGAAAAACAGGACACGCCAAGGGTAATGTTCGACTACCCAGCCTGACAGAGTCGGACCGATCGCAGGTGCAAAAACCATGGCGACCCCGACAAATCCCATTGCCGACCCCCTCTCTTCTTTAGGGTACATGTTAAAAATGACATTGGTCATTAAAGGCATTATGATTCCCGCCCCGGCCGCTTGAATCATCCGCCCTCCCAGCATCGAGAGAAAATTGGGGGATATTCCGCACAGCAATGTCCCCAACGAAAACAGGATCATCGCTGTCAAGAACAGTTGTCGTGTCGTAAATCTCTCCATTAAAAACGCTGTCGTCGGTATCAATACACCGTTCACCAGCATGTAGATGGTGATGACCCACTGTGCCGTCGATGTACTGATCTGAAAATCTTGCATCAAATGGGGTATCGCCACGTTCAGCAAGGTTTGATTGAAAAATGCTACGATGGCTCCTGCAATCACAACACCTAGTATGAGTCCCCGGTTATAGCCCGCTTGCGTCATGCCATTCCTTCCTTTCCTTGTGTCATGACTGCTATTCCCACGGGAGTAGTATGTGAAGGCGTTGCGCTTTCCATTCTCTGACAAGATTAAGATTGCGTCGGACAAGCGTTAGTGGCAGGAACACTTTTTTACTTGACTTGTACGTTGGTCCCTTCTTCCACTTCTTTCAATTCCTTACCTAGATACTTAGCCAGCTCCAGCATAGCGTACGTGCCTGCCGCTGCTTCAGCATCTGAATTGTAATTGGTGTTGGTGTTGATGTCATAGGTAAAAATCTCACCAGCCTGATTGCGGATGAACTCGATCCCTGCGATCTTGATCTTGTTGTCCGCGAGAACCTCCTCATACTTTTGAATGATCGGATCGTTGAAGCCCTCGATAATCTGGAATTTTGGTTTTTGTGTCGCTTCCTCGCCTGCTGGGCAAAACAGGTCACCGATCTGGCATGCATCTGCCGGGCACAGCTCAAAGCCTTCCGAGGTATCGACGCGCACGGCATACAAAAACTTGCCGCCGATAAATTCGCATCGTGTGATGAAAGGCTCTGGTGCCTGAATGTACTCCTGAATCAGCGTGATCCCGTCTACCGAATCTTCAAACTCTGGACCAATCACGTAGTCCCTCAAGCCTTCCAACGAGTAGAAAAGACGAACACCGAGCCCTTTACCCGCACGATTATGCTTGGTGATAAACGGCTTGCCCAGGAATTGCTCAGCGGCCTTGACGATCTGCTCTTTCCCTACAGCTGCGATGGTTTTCGGGGTTTGGACACCGTGCTGATTGAGGGTAGCGTACTGATAGACCTTGTTGACTTCCAACTGAATCGCACGACTGCCATTGAACACCTTACGCCCATGATGCTCCAGCCAGGATAGGACAACCCCGGTCAGTTCAGGCGCGTAGCGATGACCGCGCGTATGGGAAGATGCGCTCATGCGATTGTAAAAGACACCCTCTGGCGGCGCAGAGGCGAGATCGACCAGCCCTTGATCCAAGAACCATTCCTCATAGGGAAGACCCAGCTCCTCCAATCGGCGTGTCAAATGAACGGTCCATTCGCTGTTTTCGTGGATGATATGTATCTTTGTCATGGCATGACGCCCCTTTCTACGAAAGTTTCTTGATGATCTTGGCGAGCAGCAAAGTCCTGTCCACCAAAGAATCAATCTCCAGGTATTCTTCAGCGCTGTGTGCGTTTCCACCAATGGGACCCAGGCCGTCGATGGTCGCAACTCCTACCGCAGCGGTCAGGTTGCCGTCTGAGCCGCCACCGCTCTTGGTGTCTACAATCTCGACGCCCAGTTCACGCCCCGCCTCCTGAACAACGGCAAGGAGTTCACGCGATGCGTCACTCAGGATGAGCGGCGGTCTGCGCATCTTTCCGGTCAGCTCGATACTCGTCCCCTCCACATCAGGTGTCGCACAAATCTCACGGATTTTCCGATCGATTTCATCTGCCTGTTCCGGGGTTTCCACGCGCACATCCAGCGCCCCATAGGCATGAGGAGAGATCGTATTGACGGAAGTCCCCCCCTTGACGATTCCTACATTAAGGGTCACCCCTGCCTCCAGGTCAGTCAATGCATGCAGCTTCACAATCTTGTGAGCCAGCTCCTCGATCGCGCTTCTTCCTTTTTCCGGTTCACCTCCCGCATGAGCTGCAATCCCGCTGACTTTGAGAAAATACTTGCCACCGCCCTTGCGCTGAGAGACGACCGTTTCTCTGGACTGGGACGGCTCCACGATCAATGCGTACGTCGATGCTTTTGCCACAGTTTCAATCAAAGGGCGAGATTCGGGGGAGCCGATCTCTTCATCCGTATTCAAGAGAATGACGACATTCTTGTAGGCATCTTCGTTTTCTTGAATCAATGCCTTCAATGCGTATAGCAAAGCCACCTGGCTGCCTTTCATATCGTGGACGCCCGGTCCATACGCCCGCTTTTCATCTCTGGTAAAAGGGCGTTCACTCACGGTTCCCTCTACAAACACCGTATCCATGTGGGCAATCGCGAGGATCTGCGGGTCTGCTGCATCCTTGTGGCGAAAAGTAAGATTGTTGCCGCGCTCGGGCTGCACATCTACCTGCACCACGTAGCCGAGGGCCTCGTATTCTTCTTGCAGCACACGACCTACTTCATCGATCCCGCTCTTCACGTACGTACCGCTGTCGATATTCACCAGCTTCTCCAGCAGATGAAGCATTTCTTCTTGTTTGGACTCCAGGTAAACTTTCATACTGCTCGCTCCTCTCAATCTGCCTCTAGTCATTTCCTTGATTCTCGTCGTACAGATGGCATTGCACGTAATGATTCGTCGCAATTTCTCTGTTTTGCGGAACCTCCGTCCTGCACCGGTCCAACGCAAACGGGCATCTGGTATGAAAAATACAGCCTGCCGGAGGATTCAGCGGAGACGGGACATCCCCTTGCAATAAAATCCGTTCCCGCTTGATCTTGGGATTGGGGATGGGAACCGCGGACAACAGCGACTTTGTGTAGGGATGGAGCGGTTGGGAGAACAATTGCTCCGTCGGGGCCTGCTCGACCAGATTGCCCATATACATCACTCCGACCCGGTCTGCAATGTGACGAACGACGCTGAGGTCATGGGCCACGAACAGATAGGAAAGCCCCAGCTCGGCCTGAATCTCCTGCAGGAGGTTGATCACCTGGGATTGGATGGACACGTCCAAAGCGGAGACGGGTTCATCGCAGACGATCAGCTTGGGATTGAGTGCCAGTGCCCGCGCCAGACCCACACGCTGACGCTGCCCGCCGGACAGTTCATGGGGATAGCGATCATAATATTCCTTGCTGAAGCCCACTTTGTGCAGGAGTTCAAAAACCTTTTGCGTACGTTCCTCCTTCGTACCGAGTCGATGGATGATCATCGGCTCCTCAATGGCATAGCCGATCCTTTTTTTGGGGTCAAGGGAGGAATGAGGGTCCTGAAACACTATCTGCATCTCCTGACGGACGGTGCGTAGTTCGCTGCCTTTCAGCTCCAGCAGATTTTTCCCTCTGTAGATGATCTCTCCCTCTGTCGGCTCGATCAATCGCAGGATGCTTCGGCCTGTCGTGCTTTTTCCACAGCCAGATTCTCCTACCAGTCCATAGGTTTCTCCTTCGTAAAGATCAAACGAAACGGAATTGATGGCTTTGACATAGTTGGTACTTCGTCCGAACGCGCTTTTGACGGGGAACCACTTTTTCAATCCCCTTACCCGCAGGAGCAGTTTTTTCTGTTCAGTCCAGATGGTGGAGTTCATGTTCCTCCCCCTGTTTCACGAATTTTTCAGCATGCCAGCATCTGATCTTTTGCTTGGGCGATATCGCATTTAGCTGTGGTGCTTCGTGGTTACAACGGCTGTCCGCGTGTTCACACCTCGGGGCGAAACGACACCCCTGTGGGATCTGATGCAGCGATGGTACCATTCCTTTGATGACATGCAGCTTCTGCTTGCGATCGCCATCGATGGTTGGCACAGCTTTCATCAGACCTTGCGTGTAGGGATGAAGTGGATTTTCGAACAGCGTCTCCACATCCGCCTCTTCGATCACCTGGCCCAGATACATGACAACAACACGCGTACATACTTCTGCCACTACACCTAGATCATGGGTGATCAGGATGATGCCCATCTGCGATTGTTGCTTCAGTTCTTGCATCAGATCGAGGATTTGCGCTTGAATCGTTACATCCAAGGCAGTAGTCGGCTCATCCGCGATCAACAAGTTCGGCTGACAGGCGAGTGCCATCGCAATCATGGCACGTTGCCTCATTCCGCCAGACAGCTCATGCGGGTATTCCTTCACTCTTTGCTCCGGTGCGGGGATGCCCGTTCGGCGGAGCAGCTCTACGGTCCGCGAGAAGGCTTCCTGTTTTGTGCATTTTTGATGCTGCATTATCGCTTCCGCAATTTGATCGCCGATGGGAAATACCGGATTGAGTGATGTCATGGGGTCCTGAAAAATCATGGAGATCTCATTGCCCCGAATCCGCTGCATCTGCTCGATGGTAAGCGAGAGAAGGTTGGTTCCCTGGTAGCGGATCGCCCCTTGGTAGCTCGTCTTCTTCTCGTCCAACAGGCGCAAAATGGATTCAGCGGTCACACTTTTTCCACAACCGGATTCCCCTACGACCCCGACGGTTTCCCCTGCATCGACATGAAAGGAGACGCCATCTACGGCTGTAACGGCGCCGCGTTCGGTAGAAAAGGAGGTTTTCAATTCCTCGATCTCCAGCAGATGTTCATATGCCATGCTTCCTCCCCCTTCTCTACTATTTCGTCTGGTTGTTGCGGGGATCGAGCAGATCGCGCAATCCATCGCCAAACAAATGCAGCCCAAGCACCATTGCCATGATGAAGAGACCCGGAAATACCGTCATCCACCACGCGTTAAAAATGACGGATTTGCCGTCCAGAAGGATGTTTCCCAGGCTGGGATCAGGTGCCGGAATCCCCGCTCCGAGAAAGCTGAGTGCTGCTTCTGTCAAAATGGATGCGGCGAAGATATACGTCGTCTGGATAATCAAAGGCGAAGTCGAGTTCGGAGCCATATGCACCCAAATGATCCTCCAGGCACTCGCCCCCTGAGAACGCAGCGCTTCGATGTACATTTGTTCTCGAACAACCAAAGCGACGGAGCGAACCACACGGGCAACAGATGGCGTGTAGACGATCACCAGTGCCAGGATGACATTGCTTTTCATCGGGCCCATCGCGGCCACAATCGCAATCGCCAATAAGATAGAAGGAAAAGCGAAGAGCCCGTCGCAAATGCGCATGAGAACATGGTCCAATATCGCGTAGTAGGCACAGAGCAATCCAATCACCAAGCCAAGGAAAGAAGCGATCAATGCGACGGAAAACCCGACTAAAATGGACACCTGCGCTCCATACAGAACACGGCTGAACATATCCCTTCCGAAGTTATCGGTTCCAAACCAATGCTCAGAGCTCGGTGCCTGCAATCTGTTTTTCGGATCGACCTCCAAAGGTCCATAGGTCGTCAAAAAAGGGGCGATCAAAACCAGCAGGATGATGACAAGCAAGATCGTAGATCCTGTAGAAGCCAATCTGTTGCCCAAAAAACGGCGGAGATTGCGCTGGCGGTGCTCTTTTTTGATCTCCAGCATCGAAAAAACGTCCCGTTCTGTAATCACTTTCATGCGAGCTACCTCTCTTTACGATTCAGACGAACCCTGGGGTCTACAATCCCGTAAAGCAAGTCGATGAGTAAATTGAGCAAAACATACGTGACCGTGATCAACAGCACTGTGCCCTGGATGACGGCGTAATCCCTTCTCTCCACAGAGCTGATGATCAATTGACCGATCCCCGGGATATTGAATACCGTTTCCACAACCGCAGCCCCTGTGACCAGCCCTCCAAAGGTCTCCCCGATCACCGTCAAAATCGGAATAAACGCATTGCGAAGAGCATGCTTGTAGATGACGATTCTCTCTTTCAAGCCCTTGGCTCTCGCCGTTTTGATGTAATTGTCTGCAAGAATGTCCAGCATGGACGAACGGGTCATCCGCGCAATCAAAGCCGCTTGCATGAAGCCAAGTGCCAGCGCTGGCAGAATGAGATAGCGCAAGTGGTTCCACACGCCTTGGCTCAGTGGCTTGTACCCGGCTACCGGGAGCCATTTCAACTGGACGGCGAAGAGCAGAATGAGAA
>DASQMM010000140.1:0-1806 GCA_035645495.1 Brevibacillus sp.
GGAGGACGATGAAGAAAATGGACGAGATGATCAAAAGCAGCATCCATCAGGCAAACTCCCTTCTCATTGATTCTGGCAAGCCGGCAGACTGGTTTTGCCAGCTGTCGATTTGCTATACTATAGGAATGTTTCACAATAGTCCTAGAAGATCGAGGGGGGTAGAATGAAACAGACGCGAACACAACGGGTGAAGGAACAGCGAAAAAAAAAGCGCCGCATATGGCTGCAAATCAGTAAGCGGACACTTCTTTTTTGCTTGCTCGCCGTACTGGCAGTCGGTGCCTATTCGTTCTTCAAAACCTTCTTATCCGATCCGGACGAAGCTAGCCGATTTCCCGAGGCAGGACCTGACAGTGTAAGCCAGATGCCCGAACCCGCACCGGAGCCACACATTCATCTTTCCTTTGTCGGCGATGTCATGATGGCAGGAAACGTCGAGAAGATGCTGATAGAGAAGGGATACGACTATCCCTACACAGAGGTAGCGAAATGGTTTGTCCAAGACGATATTACGATCGCCAACCTGGAAACGCCCGTGACGACCAGAGGGACCCCGCCTGAAAACAAAGCATTTATCTACAAGTCGCCGCCCGACGCCCTACCTGCCCTAAAGGAAGCCGGCATTGACGTAGTCAACCTGGCCAATAATCACTCCATGGACCAGGGGGTGGAGGGGTTGCTCGACACGTTTTCTTTTTTGGATAAAAACCAGATCGCCTACATCGGAGCAGGAAAAGACATGGAACGGGCTTATGCCCCTGTCATCGTCGAGAAAAACGGGATTCGAGTCGCTTTCCTAGGGTTCAGCCGCGTCATTCCTGACGTGAGCTGGTACGCCGGAAAAAACAAGCCGGGAATGGCTGCCACCTATGATCCAGCCCTTGCAGTCAAAGCGATTCAGGATGCCCGTACCCAAGCCGATCTGGTGGTCGTCATCCCCCACTGGGGCGAGGAGCGCAAGGATGATCCCGTCAACCATCAGACAGAACTCGCACGAGCCTACATCGACGCAGGCGCTGACCTTGTCGTAGGCGGACATCCCCATGTCCTGCAAGGCTTCGAGACATACAAGGACAAATGGATTGCATACAGCCTCGGCAATTTCGTCTTTACGCGCTCGACCGAACCCCGAACCTGGGAGAGCATCATTTTGCAGGCAAGCTGCACGAAATCAGGGAGCTGCGCACTCAAGGCGATTCCGGTACATGCTGAGCTGGCACGGGCCGTTCCGATGAATGATACAGACGGACAGATCCTGCTCAAGCGACTGGAGTCCATCTCCATCAATGCGAGGATTCATTCTGACGGCAGCGTATCTGCCAAGGACTAACTTGCCTGATCGAAAACCTCTGCTCGTTCCCCCCTGGCTGTCCCTCACCTTGATGGATAGCCAGGCTTTTTACGCAAAAGCAATAGCTGCCTGTACCGCTTTTTGCCACCCAGCATAAAGTCGTGCCCTGCTTTCCTCCCCCATCTCTCCTGTAAATGAGCGATCCATCCGCCAGTTATCGGCGATCTCCCGCTTATCCTTCCAGAAGCCTACAGCCAGACCAGCCAGATACGCAGCTCCCAATGCGGTCGTCTCATTCACCTGCGGACGATCGACAGGAACACCCAGCATATCGCTTTGAAACTGCATCAGGAAATTGTTGCTCACCGCACCGCCATCTACTCTCAGCCTTTTCAACTGAATTCCCGAATCGGCCTCCATGGCGTTCAATACATCCTTGGTCTGATACGCCAAGGCCTCTAAGGTCGCACGGACAAAATGCTCCTTGCTGGTTCCCCTCGTCAAGCCGAACACAG
>DASQMM010000141.1:0-4504 GCA_035645495.1 Brevibacillus sp.
GTATTCGCTCGATGCCCCTGTATCCGGCGGTGATATTGGAGCGCGCGATGCGAAGCTCACGATCATGGTCGGCGGGGATCAGGATGCTTTCGATGCAATGGCCCCACTGCTGCGCATCATGGGGACCAATGTCATTTTGCAAGGCGGTCCTGGTGCAGGCCAACACACGAAAATGTGCAACCAAATTACGATTGCAAGCAATATGATCGGGGTGTGTGAAGCGATCTCCTATGCGAAAAAAGCCGGGCTTGATCCGACACGCGTCTTGGACAGCATCGGTGCCGGAGCTGCCGGCAGTTGGTCCTTGAACAATCTGGCTCCGCGCATGATCGCCGGCAATTACGCTCCTGGCTTTTATATCAAGCATATGATCAAGGATATGAGCATTGCGCTGGAATCAGCCAAAGAGATGGGGCTGCTGACGCCCGGTTTGGAACTGGCGAAATCTCTCTATGACGAAATGGCAGCAGAGGGAGAGGAAAACAGCGGTACACAAGCTCTGATCAAGTGGTATGAACGCAATCATCGTTCCTGAGAGGCACACCACTGGAGCAATGCCTCCTTGTCTTTGATATACAGATAACCCTCTATTCTTTGCAAGATGCCTTCTTTATCGAGCAGACTCATTACTTTCGAGACTGTTACCCGAGAAGTGGCGATGAGATCCGCCATTTCCTGATGAGTAAAGGGAATGGCGATTTTTACACCCAGTTCTGTTTCTACTCCGAAGGTATCTGCTAATTTCAACAAATAGGCAACGACTCTTTCATCAGAGTTTAATAAGGCTATGTCCTTGATATGAGAGGCTAGCCTTATTATTTTTTGGGTTAAACTGCGATTCAGCTGGCGGGCGAGGGAAGGACTTTGCTCGACTTTTTCCAGAAACTCCGCAACGGGCAGATAGGCCAATGTACAGGCTGTATTCGTAGTGGTCGTCACTTGATAAGGACTTTGTTCAATAGCGGATACCTCACCGAAAATGGTGCCTTCGGAAAAAATTAAAATCGTCATCTCCTGGCCATCTTCATCAAAGACGGAAGACCGGACCCTGCCTCGTCTCACAAAATAGATCGATTGCAGGGGATCTCCCTGATGAAAGACTACTGTATTTTTGCGAAGGGTTTTGACAGGGGCGCCTTCAAATAAGGCTTCCCAGACATCCATATGATTGAGCTGCCAAGGCGAATGATTAAAGGAGTTGGTAGAAGACGAAGTATGCCTGGAATCCCTCATGTATGTCACCTCTACTATATTTAATAAAAGGGGTCATGTTTGTAGCACTTTTAACTGAAGTGAGTGAATGGTTTGAATATTATTAATTATAACACACAGATAAAGAGGTGCGCATACAACGATACGGCGTCCAGATACGGAGGAATTCGCCTTTTTATCTGAATATTCAAAACAATAGAAGGGGTTGTGCAGATGAGCGATCAAGTAGATGTTTTGGTCCCGAAAATAACTAAACCATTGCGAGTGATGTTTCTGTTTGAAGCTACCAGTGGGTGGTACCAAACGACAAAACAGGAGAAGCATGAAGCCATTATCCCTAAGCTCAATGTCATTTTGGAAAGCTGGAAAGCGAATGGTTCTACGCTTCTCGGTACATTGGATGCCGATGTTTTCAGCGCTGGCAGAGCTTCTACATTAGGCTGGCACGCATGTTTTCTCTTCGATGTACCTGACTTTGATACCGTTTCCGCGATGACTCATGCGATTCGGGACAGTGAATTGGACAGGTACTTTCGTTTAGAAGCGATTATCGGTCGCAAATTCTTCCTATTAGAAGAATGATCCAGGTAGGATGTAGCTTGTCTGATTTCAAAAGGAGGGAAGAGAATGGAGTTGGAAACTTCTGTAAAGGCGACTGTTGACGATCAGGAAGAGGCGATGAGGTTAATCAAAAAGCATACGTATCTGTTGCCGAGAACGAAGCTGGGCTGGACGTTGACGGTCATTGTCATCATTTCATTTCTCATGGTTTATCCGGGATTGATCTGGGCGAATACGGCTTATCCGTTTCTGTTTGGCATGCCCTTTACCTATGTATGGTTAACCTTTTGGGTTCACGTGATGCTATTCGCCGGGATCTATGCAGCCCGAAAGCTATGGGTTTAATAAAGGGGGAAAACGCGCATGTCTCCAGCCATTACATCAACGATTATCTTGGCCTTGTTTACCTTTATTGTATTGGCGATCGGCCTTTTCGGCTGGGCCAAGAAGCTGGACAACAACGCCAGCGATTTCTTTGTCGCCAGCAGGACTCTGGGTTTTGCAGCCCTGTTTTTTACGTACACGGCTACTTACCATAGCGCATCCGCATTTTTAGGCACAGGCGGTTTTTTGTATGCTCACGGCATGAGCTACTGGGCGATTGGTCCCTATACGCAAACCTTGGGCGGGATATTGCTGTATCTGGTAGGCAGCAGGGTATGGCTTTTGGGTAAGAAATACGACTTCATGACCCCTGGCGATTTGCTGGATGCCTTTTATCAAAGCAAGTTCCTCAAAGTGTTGACAGGCATCGTTCTCGCGGCTTTTGTCATTCCCTATATCCAGCTTCAATTGGCAGGCGCAGGATGGATCACGGAATTCGCCACGCTAGGGGCTGTTCCGTATGTCTGGGGCGCTTTGATCTCAGGGATTATCGTACTCATTTTTGTCTATTTGGGCGGGATGCGCTCTGTTGCTTGGACGGATATATTCATGGGGATCTTTATGCTTGTCGCCATGGTGGCCGGCTGCTGGTACTTGACGGAAGTCCTTTATGGCGGTCCGACACAGACATGGCTGACTGTTGCGGAAAAGACGCCTAACCAATTGATCTTGCCGGGAGATGCCGGATACTTCTCCTTGCCGATGGCGTTTTCCTGGACCGTGATCATCACGATTGGACTCAGCGTAGCTGCTCCCCATGTCATCATGAGGATGTTCTCCGCAGGCTCGATTAAAGTGCTGAAGTGGGTAGCGGTCATTTCTCCCTTGTATCTGATCTGGATCTATATTTCCTACATTTGGTTTGGTCTGGGAACGAAGGCCGTATTTCCGGGTATCGAATTCCCTGATGAAATCCTGCCGAGATTCCTGTATGAACACACGCCTTTGGTCTTTGCCGCGATTGTTTGTGCGGGGGGATTGGCGGCTGTCCTGTCTACGGCGAACTCGCAATTGCATGCAGCAAGTGCTTTGATTACGCGAGATGTCTATCAGACGATCAAAAAGGATGCCAGCGATAAACGGTTGGTTTCCGTAAGCCGCATTGCGATTGTCGTGATTTTTCTCTTCTCTTTCTATGCTTCGATCGAAAAACCACCGCTACTGGCTATGCTGATTGCTTTGGCTACAGGTGGTATGGCGCAAATCTTTCCGATGCTGTTCGGAGCCTTGTTCTGGCCGAGAGCGACGAAAGCGGGGGCCATATCAGGCTTTGCTGTGGGCACAGTGGTGATGGTCTGGTTTACCCTTGGGAAAATCAATCTGTTCGATATGATGCCTGGCTTATGGGCTTTGCTGTTCAATGTCGTCGTATTCATCATCGTCAGCCTGTGCACCCGACCGCAGCCTGCTGAAGTCATTCGCAAGTTCCATGGGTTCCTGGATTCGAATGAAGCCAAGCTGTTGTTAAAACAGTCGTCCTAGTGTCAGTCCTGATAGAGATCCCGGGGAATGGAGGTACACGATGAGCACACGAATCGAAATTTGTTGGCCTGACTTTGATTGTACAGTCACTGCAACGCTTCTATCACAGATGAATCCGGAGCTATGCGAGGAGTTCAAGAAAACCCTTCCGTTTACAAGCATACAAAGTCATGCAGTTGTTGCCGGCAAACAGATGTATTTTCCCTATCGGCTGGTTAGCGAAGTCGCGTATCAGGAGGAGCCGATGGACAAACAACCGATCGGCAGAATAAATATCGAATTGGACTTTCAGTATCTGGCTATGAATTACGGTCCGATGACTGAGCCGGTGCCTGCTGTGCCTTTGGCTCAAATTGTGGATGAGGATCTGGACAAGATCCAAGTGATTGGCGAGAAGGTCTGGCATAATCTGTTGTTTGATGATCACTACTTGTCTGTCCACGTCCGATTGGCAGGCGGTGATGAACGGTGAATCGGAAAATAGAAGATTTCATTACCGAGCTGGAAAAAGAGATCGAGGAGATTTGGGTGAACGAACCCGAGGATATTTATGCCCTGAAGAAAGGCTATCTTCCTTCAGGAGCGGGCATATACGGGCAATATTATTCCGTACTGGTGATGCTCGGCGGAGAAATGAGAGCATTGGGCATTCATATCTTTGCGGATTTGGTAGCGCTAAGCCAAGACCCGGAGTTTGATCTTAAGCATGTGCAGATCATGGCAAAACGCATGCTGAAAATCGACGTTGGAGTGATCAGCTATTTTGGGCTTGCCAGATACGGTCGGTATCTAAGTCGCTATCATGAGCTGATTGATGTCATGGAAAGCAAAGAGGAATTCGCCCGAGTAACGAAAGTGATGTTCA
>DASQMM010000142.1:0-1952 GCA_035645495.1 Brevibacillus sp.
TCCATCTCCTTTGCCCGTTCCTCCAGGATCAATATAATCTTGAACCGCTTTAACCACTGCCGGACTCGCTGGCTTCTTGTCACTGTCGATGATGACCACCTTTACGGTGTTGTCGCCTTTCCATAGAGAAATGATACGGGCATCGCCCACGCCTGGAACATCTTTGGCCCAATTTTTGTAGTGGGCCTTATTTCCGCTTGTTGCTGGCGTGCGGATCCGCTCATAGTATCGCTTCAACAGATCCGTGTCTGATTCGGCATCGAAACCGTCGATCGTCGGGATCGGGTTGGTAACGGCGGTAAACCCTGCGAGAGTAACCGGAAACAGCGTGATTGTATTCGCGGGGACATTACCTCTAGCTCCGGCGATGACAGCTTCAACGTTAATGGTTCCGTTGGTTGTAATGCTTTTCGTTTCAGTGGCACGGAACTGTACTCCACCTGATGTTTCAAAGAGATCACCAATACGAATTACGCCAGTTCCGGTCAGGGCCACTCTTCCGAAGGAGTGGGTTGCCTCTTTCCGCTTAATACCTGTTCGTTCGAAGATCCTCTGCGCCAACTCATCGCCTGATAAGTTTTCGATGTCCAGTTTTTGCTTTACATCATCAATTGACTGATCAGTTTTTTCAAACCGTTCAGCTGCTGGTGCCAAGGCGTCGTAAATAAACGAGCCTGGCAGTTTGTCATACGTGGGAGGTACCGCATTTAGCATTTCGGTGAGTATCACGTCTTTTTCTGCCATCTATACCGTTACCTCCCGTCTCATTGGTCCATAAATACCGATAACATCAAATGCAATTGTCAGCTTTTCACCGTTTTGAGAAAACGCAAAATTGGACACCTGAATGATTGAATTGTTTTGCATCAGTGCTTCCCTGATCATTCGCTCATACTCAGCGCGCGAAAAATCTGGGTGAAAGTTTCGCCCAATTAACGAGTGGTGCCCACTACCGTATCCAGTACGAACGTAAATTAAGCTGTCCTTTACTGTACGCAGCGCCTTCTCTATCCAAATTTTTAGGTACTCCAAGCCGACAACCTCGATCAGCTTCCCGTCTTTCAAAACAAAATCGCCCTTCTCGAAGTCCCACAGGAACGTTTTGTGGACGGTCTGAGGATTCGCCTGCTGGGCGATCTGCGATTGGGGAATTTCCAGTTGTGCAATCTGCGGCAAACTCATTCAGGCACCGGCTCCTTTCTTACACGGCCAGTCACGTACCACTGTTTCATGAATTCATCGGGCTGCAGGATCACTTTGTCACCAATGTTCAGTCCATCCGAGAATGTGATTGTCGCCTTCACCCTGTTTTCTTGACTCTCTGGGTCCTCAATTTTTGGGATTTTCAGAGAGGCAATTCGATTTTCAGAAACAACATCATTAACGAGGAAACCGATTTTTGCAGGGTATTCATCGTCGAGTCCGGACATTTTCATATCCGTTAATTCAACGTTTCGCGTATATCCTGGCATTAAATGTTCGGCGACAATCAACTTGTGGCTCTCCAGCAAAATACTGTCACCCCATTGGACCTTTAACGGAGCAATGGATACAACCGTCCCGACCCGTGGTGCTGTATTCGGAATGGATCGGACAGCCTTATATAGCCACGCTATTTTTTGCGCTATTTGATCAAGTGCATCCATACGCTCACTCCTTATTTGACATCCTCTGGTAGCGCCAGCTCCAGTTGCATCGTATGGACTTGGTTTCTGACCTCGTGATTGACAGATGTAATCATAAAGCGGCCCTGCATCCCGGTTACTGGCTCCGTTACATCAAAAAGGCGACCTGCCTTAAAAGCAACGTCGCCCATCAGCTTGATGCTATTTGTTTCGTGAATCCGTGCCAGGCGCTGCAGGAGGATCCGCGCTACCTCTCTGGCCTTCGCTTCGTCTTCCGCATCGATTTTGTACACATCTTCCAGTAAGCCGAATTTCCGGATCAAGCCC
>DASQMM010000143.1:0-4606 GCA_035645495.1 Brevibacillus sp.
CAGCTCCACCTTGACCTTTGCACCGACTTGTCCTGGATGAAGCCTGGTTTTTACCGCAGATGTCGCGTACACCTGGACCAGCTTCTCCAACTTGGGCACGACGTGATAGAGAAAATGATATTCGGCTTCCTCATTCTCCAAAAAATAGCCTGCCTCTGTTTGGGTGAACATGCTTTTTTGCATGATCTCCAGGATCTGCTCTTCTTTTTCGACGTCGCGGATCAGAATCTGAAAATGGGGGTGAGTTGGCTCTTTTTCCTCCAACGGATTGATCATGACCTGCCCGTAATGAAATTCCAAGCCAGCCAGCAAGCGATCCCGGATTCGGTCCAAATAGAGCTTCGCTTGCAACGGGGCTTTCACGATTCGGTCGGATATCGCAGGGGCGATCCGTACTTCTCCCAGCTTCATCAATCCCGGTACAACCTGCTCGATAAATGGGGATAGCTGTTCGGGTTCGATCACGATACTTTCGGCGTTCGCTTTTTCCATGATCTGTTTCAGCTTGAAAAGACGCTTGCAGGGCTCACTTCCTAGTTTGTATAAAACTCCCTCGTACTGTGCCATTCCGTAAGCCTCAAGGATCGTCAAGCTGTCTAAACCCTTAACGCTCATTTGGTATTCTAATTCTCTACCGTCCTCATCCTGCTTGAACGAAAAAGATAGCGGCAAATTCCCCTCCGCCAGCTCAATACCTTGGTACTCCTGATCTCCCTGCATCCATTTCACCAAAGGAGCTTTTTGCAAAGCCGACAGCATCCGTTCCCAAAACACAGGCGGAATCAGCAGAATTCGTTCAGCGTTGCGTGTGCTAGCGTAACCGATCTGGGAACCGTTGTTGATTGCTTCCCGATACATGGCTTCATGCTGATACATCTCGAGGAGTAATTGAATCACTTCCTCATTTTCTCGTTCAAAGCAGTGCTCCAGGGGCTCGAAGGTGAAGTGCTTGGAAAAGACAAAAGCTTCCTTGCGGGCGATCCTGCTCAAAAATTCACGCATTTTCTGCACGATATAAAGCCTTTTTCCACCTAGCCTCATTTCGATGCCAAAGAGAATTTGCCGATAGCCATATGGGTATGGCCGAACAGTGAATTCCACTTCAAGGGTTTCGCGTGTATCAAAGCGTACCCGCCCGATCTGCCTTGCCGATTCGTCCTTTCCTGGTCCCTGAAACAGATCCAGCATGCTTTTGGCTGCATGCTGTCTCAAGCCGTCTCTTCCGTCCTGAACAGTTGTCGTGCTCAGGTAAGGACGAAGCAGAGTACCGTGTTCCATACGTTCGTGGAGGTGTATCAGAACTGCTGCAATGTGCTGGCAATGATGATCATAGGAAGAAAGCGAGGGACAAGTGCATGACGCATCCATGCTCCGATCCTGAGCGAATTCAATGGATACAGCAAAATCTTCCCTTCCACTGACTACCGCTTCATACACTCCGTAATCGTGATCGATGTGTGTGAGCGCTACTTTTCGCTCCCTGACGTATGCCTCACCCTTTTCGTATGCCAATCTGCCACATAATAGCCGAATCTCTTGTCGTGTAAGATGAAAAGCCATCGTCGGTTCCTTTCTGTCCGTTGATTTTCCGGGCTGTACGTCCTTCATTTCACCATCATAACAGATGAAACGAAAAAAAACTCTTTTGAGTCACCCGTTCCCAATGAAGGAATCGGACTCAAAAGAGTGTTTGGTTTTATGCTTTCATGATAATGATCCTTGCATCTGGAATGTCTCTCTCGCCTTCAAAGCGCGCTGATCCTGCAGCCAACAGGCGGTGTCGTGCTGATCATTCAAGCTCGTTCTGGGAGGAGCGTGATGATGGCATACCTTCATAACGTAAGGACAGCGGGGTGCAAAAGCACAACCGGTACCCAGTCGGCTTACATCGGGTGGCGACCCCGGGATTGGTACAAGAGGTTCCTGTCGATCGGCGTCCAGACGCGGCATGGATTGCAACAAACCCTTGGTGTACGGATGCTGCGGATTGGCGAAAATTTCATCTGTCGGACCGATCTCGACGATTTCACCCGTGTACATGACCGCGACTCGCTGCGCCATATTGGCCACAACACCCAGATCATGGGTGATCAGAATCATGCCCATCTGCGTCTGCTCCTGCACACTTTTCATCAAATCCAAAATTTGAGCCTGAATCGTCACGTCGAGAGCAGTCGTCGGCTCGTCCGCAATCAAAATATTAGGGCGGCAAGCCAACGCGATGGCGATGACCACGCGCTGTCTCATCCCGCCGGAAAATTGGTGCGGGTAAGCCTCCATGCGCTCTTCGGCATTAGGGATGCCCACGAGCTTTAGCATCTCAATCGCTTTTTGACGAGCCTCTGCTTTGGTCAAGGTCTGGTGTTGAACGATTCCTTCCATGATCTGCTGGCCGATCTTCATAGTTGGATTCAGCGAGGTCATCGGATCCTGAAAGACCATGGAAATTTCCTTGCCTCGCAAGGACTCCAGTTCTCGCGGCGAAATCGATGTAATATCCATATTTTGGTATTGTATGCGACCATCCGTAATTCGCGTCGTTTGTTTAGGCAGCAAACGCATCAAGCTTTTGGCCGTCACTGATTTTCCAGACCCCGACTCTCCGACGATTGCCAGCGTCTCCCCTTTGGTTAGGGTAAACGATACGCCGCGAACCGCCTGGATAACTCGATCCTGTAGATGAAAAGAGATACGCAAATTTTCAACTGAGAGTATAGTCTCGTTCATCGACATCGATCCCTTTCCTATTTTTTCATTCGTGGGTCGAGAGCATCGCGAAGTCCGTCAGCCAGCAGGTTGAAGCTGATCATCAAGACACTGATGATAATACCCGGGAAGATAAGTTTGTAGGTAAAATAGCGCATCGCCACATAGCCATCTTGAATCAGCATACCCAGAGACGCAAGCGGCGGCTGCAGCCCCAAGCCAATAAAGCTTAAGAATGCCTCGAAGAAAATCGCGCTAGGAATGGTAAACATGATCGTAACCAGAATCGGGCCTATTGCATTTGGCAGCATGTGTTTGACAATCAGACGGGAATTGGATGCGCCTAAAGCCCTGGAGGCCATGACGAATTCCTGTGCCTTGATTTGCAGGATTTGCCCGCGAACGACACGCGCCATGCTGACCCAACCGGTGACGATCATCGCCAAAACGATCGAGAAAATTCCCGGCTCCAGGATGAGAATAAAGAGAATGATGACGATCAGGTTTGGGATCCCCATCAGTACCTCAATAATTCGCTGCATCACCGTGTCAGTCCGACCGCCGTAAAAAGCGGATATTCCGCCGTAGGCTACCCCGATGATCAGATCGAGCAAGGCAGCCAAGCTTGCGATCAGCAAGGAGATCTGCGTCCCTTTCCATACGCGCGTCCACAGATCCCGCCCAAATTCATCCGTACCGAACCAGAAGTTTTCTGTCACGCCGCGCACTTCATATTGGTTTATTCCCTTCGAATCGATTCCATCGAAACCAAGCCACTCAAGCCCAGGAACTTTTGGGGGCAGATTGGAAAAAAGGAGATTCTGCTCGTCGTAGGTACGCCCTGACATCGAGGGACCTGCCAACGCTAGAAAGGTGATCAAGACAATCATAAACAACGACAGGACTGCACCCTTGTTCTTCACCAATCGTTGCCAGGCGTCTTGCCATACCGATTTCATCGGACCGCTAGTTTGCTCTTGCAGACTGGAATCAACTGGTTCCGGGACGAAAAGATCCTCGGGAATCGAATCTGCAGGAAAGAGAGGTGATGCGGATTGAGGAAGCTGCGAGTTGTTCTTGGTTCGTTCCAGTTCCATGCTCATCCTTTTTGGCTTCCTCCTCGCAAATTGATTCGTGGATCTAGCAAACCGTACAAAATATCGACGATAAACACCATGAAGATAAAGAGAAAGCTGTAAAACAAGGTAATGCCCATGATGACGCTGTAATCATTCACGATGACGGAGAGCGAGAATTGCTCCCCAAGACCCGGTACAGAGAAGATTTTTTCAATGACCAGTGTACCTGTCATGATATTGACAGCAAGAGGTCCGAGCATCGTTACAACGGGAATCAAGGCATTGCGCAGTACGTGTCGGATGATGACCTTGCGCTGATTCAACCCTTTCGCCTGAGCTGTCATTACATAATCCTGATTGATGACATCCAGCATTTCCGTGCGAATAAAGCGAGCCACGGTAGCGATCACCGTCACCGACAGGGCGAGTGTAGGCAAAATGGTATATTCGTAGCCCTTCCATAAAGCAGGAGGCAGGAGGCCCCACTTCAATCCCACGTAGTATTGCAATAGAGCTGCAAAGATGAAGGACGGGATTGACATTCCCAATACGGCCAAAGTCACAGAGGTGTAATCCAGCAAGCTATTATGCCGAAGCGCTGACGTCACCCCTAATGCTAATCCTACCAAGGTCCCGACGAGTAATGCCTGAAATCCGATCAGCGCCGATGGACCTATTCGCTCCGAGATGACTTCGGTTACGCTTCTCCCCACATATTTGTAAGAGTCGCCCAGGTCACCTTGGACCAAATTGCTCATGTACTTCAGATATTGAATGGCAACGGGCTGATCCAAGCCGTACTTGGCATTCATGTTCGCCAG
>DASQMM010000144.1:0-8076 GCA_035645495.1 Brevibacillus sp.
GAGTAGAGAATCAGGACCGCAATCGGCAGATAGAGGAAGATGATCATCAGCCAGGAAAATCCCGACAACGCTTTTGAGCGTTTTTTCATGCTGACCCCTCCTTCGCACCGCCGGCTTGCGTAGCCTTGAAGTAGAGCAGAATCAGCAGCAAGGACAACAGCATCAGCACGATGGACAATGCAGATCCGAACGGCCAGTCACGCGCCGAGAGGAACTGGTTCTGGATGACGTTGCCAATCAGGGCTGACTTCGCTCCCCCCATCACATCCGGAACGACGAACATCCCGATCGAAGAGACGAAGACCAGGATCGAACCCGTCACGACGCCTGTCTTGGTCATCGGCAAGGTCACATGCCAAAATGCCTTCCAAGGTGTCGCGCCCAGATCATAGGCCGCCTCCAGCTTGCGGTAATCCATCTGCTCCAGTGATACGTAGATCGGCAGAACCATGAACGGCAGGAGCGTGTATACCATCCCGACGAGCACGGAGCCAGAGTTGTACAAGAGCGTCAGTGGTTCGTCAATCAAACCCAGCGACTGCAAAATGGTATTGACGACACCTTGCGAACGCAAAATGATGACCCATGCGTAAGAACGAACCAAGAAGTTGATCCAGAAGGGAATCATGACCAATAGCAGCCAAATTTGCTGCTTGGACTTCTCCAGCCTGGAAATGTAATAGGCCAGCGGATAGCCGCACAGGATGGAAAATCCCGTCGTCAACACGGCAACAACCAATGTATCCCAAAAAATCAGACCGTATAAAGGATCAAAGATGCGTATGTAGTTGTCGATGGTAAATTGATAGACAACTTGCCCGTACGTGCCTCGCTCCATGAAAGATAGGGCCAACATCAGGATCATTGGCAAGACGAAGAGCGCCCCCATCCACACAAGTGTCGGCAGCGCAAGGAGTTTGATTCGCTTTGTCTTCAACAAGAAAGCACCACCTCGTCCGTCTGTGACCAGCCAATCGCCACTTGATGATCCACCTGCCAGTCATAGCCTTCGTTGGCGTATTGATGGGCCAAGACGCTCATTTCTGTTCCATCCAAGCGAATATAAATCTTTCGCAGATTTCCAAGAAATACGACATCCGTGATCCGTCCCGTCTTCTTGTGCTTCTCTGATTCCACATCTCTTGGATACAGCTTCAATTTTTCTGGTCTGACCGCTGTACAAGTCCCATCCTCCTGGAAGATGTTGTTCTCACCGATAAACGTGGCGACGAACATCGTTTGCGGTCGGTTGTAGATTTCGGCAGGGGACGCGATTTGTTCGATCCGGCCTTTGTTCATGACGGCGATCCGATCAGACATCGCCATCGCCTCTTCCTGGTCATGCGTCACGTAGATAAACGTAATGCCCAGGTTTTTTTGCAGATTTTTCAATTCCAATTGCAGGCTTTTGCGCAGTTGATAGTCAAGCGCTCCCAGCGGCTCGTCCAGCAGCAACACTTTGGGGTTGTTGATGATGGCTCTGGCGATCGCAACCCGCTGCTGCTGGCCACCGGAAAGCTGCTTGGGAGTGCGCTTTCTCAGCTCGGTCAACTGCACGTATTGCAACACCTCTTCCAGCCTCTGCTGCTGCTCGGCTCCGTTCACCTTTTTCATCTTCAGGCCAAACAAAATGTTTTGTTCGACCGTCATGTGAGGAAACAGCGCATACTGCTGGAACACCATGTTCATATCCCGCTTGTACGGGGGAACCTGGGAGAGCGGCTTGCCTTCGAGGTAGATCTCTCCGGACGTCGGCTCTTCAAAGCCCGCAATCATACGAAGCAGCGTGGTTTTACCGCAACCACTGGGACCCAGCAATGTCAAAAACTCCCCTTCTTCTATAGAAAGAGAAAAAGGGGGGACTACGACAGAGCCGGCAAATTGTTTTTCAATGGTATCCAATTGTATGATTGTTTTCATCTTGTCATCTCACCATATGTAGAAATACTCATGCCAATCTAGGTAAATATATCGTGTATGATTCGTTTTGTAAACAGTTTCAAGACAGGAAAGCGATTTTTCCTTGGACTATTTTCCAAAAAAAAGACACCAGATGCCATCGCATCCGGTGTTGATCCCTTTTGTCACTCCACCCTATTCCTTGGACGGATACTCCCCGTTCAGGCAAATGATATAGTGGACACCCAGATAGGGCTGCATATTGTTGTGAGGCTGATCATTCCCCGCTACACCAATCGCCAATGGGCTCATGGTTGTCCCGTCAGCAGATGGGGCATACGCAGGAATACCTCCCCGGATGTTCGTTGTATTTGCCCAGATCGCTTGGGTAGGATCGGCTGTATTCGCCGCCTGGATCACCCGTGGGGTATGTGTGTGTGCAGGGATTTCCGATGTCCGAAGAGCAACCGAGCTTGTCCCCGTTGTCTGACCGATCATCCGCGGTGTCAGACCGGGCCCGTGACCGAAGTGCATCGGTGCTTTCCCCCGCAAATCAGGCAGGCAAAATGTCGATTTGCAGTCTCCGCCATACCTACATCCCAAAATACTGTATAGAGCCGTATTACTTCTGATTTGTAGCTCTTGTCCTTCGCAAAATGCCCAATCCTTCGGAGCAAATTGTCCAGCAAATATTCGGATTTCTCCTACAAACCCATCCATGTCCCAAAACCTCCTTTATCATGAATCACGCGGGGGAAATACCCCTTGTATGCAAATGCAATAATTGAGCACCGTGTAAGGCTGCATGTTCGGATGGGCTTGTCCCTGTCCACTCATTGTCAAGGCTTGTCCATGCATGACGCTATTCGCACTGATATGGTAGAGTTTTGTCGCCTCGTTGTTCGCCCATCGTTTGTTGTCAGCAATCTGCTCAGTCGCCGGTGCGCTCGTACCGAAAGCCTGATGCTGATGGGCCGGCATTTCCTGGTTTGTCAGGACATGGCTCTCTTCTCCTCCCATGTACCCTGCTCGGATGCCCGCTCCTGCGTGAATGGGTACACGCCCGCGCAGATCCGGCAGACAAAAATGGGTACGCCCATCTCCTCCATAGGTCGTACCCAGTAAAGAATAGAGTGCTTGATTTGTTATAATCGCCAATTGTTGTCCATCACAAAAAGCCCAGCCTGGCGGGGGATAATCACCCGCGAACAGACGAATTTCACCTAGAAATGGCATCATGACATTTCCTCCCGTTCTACGTGATTGATCTTTAGCTTACCGGTGGATACAAACCAGTGACCGCGATAATAAAAGTAATGGCAAGCGACGGCATCATGTTGTCATGCGGCTTATTCCCGCCCACATTCGACAGACTGTTTGCATCCATCAACGCTGAGGGGGCTTCGGCTACTGTGGAAAAAACTTTTGCACTTTGCGCCCATACTTGGTTCAGCGGTGTATTTGAATCCCCCTGAATCTGGGAGGCTTGAACATGATGCGTATGCGCAGGGAGCTGGGGCAAGGAGAGCGTGACCGTCTCTGATCCTGCTTTTGCACCAAGGTCGTATTTCGTGCCTGTCATGGGATTCGTCCCCCGATGCACAGGAAGTCTTCCCCGCAAGTCAGGCAAGGCGAAGGTCGACTGCCCATCTCCTCCATACGTGGTGCCAATCAAGGCAAACAAGACTTCGTACTCGGCTATGGGCAATTCTTGTCCGTTGCACAAGGCCCACCCTGCCGGGGCATAATCTCCTCCGAACATCCTGATTTCTCCAACATAGTAATCTTCCATCGTCATTCTCCTCCATCGTAGCATCTGCTTGTTTGAACAAGTGCCGGCCAGGGGTTGACCGGCACCTTCTTTCCAGATCATCGAACGACAATCCGCACCTGCGTTTCGTATCCTTCATAACGAACTGTCAGGATGGTTTCGCCTGTTTGTAGAGCTTTTACCTTGCCATCCTTGACCGTGGCGATGCTTGTATCCTCAATCTCCCAGTCCCAGTCGTCAGATACAATCTCGTCATAACCCTTTTCATACTCTGCATAAAGACGAAGCTGTCGGGATTCCCCTTCCTCCATATTCAAAAAGAGCGGGGAAAGCCTGATTTCCCGGATTTCCTTTTCCTCCATGACCAGGACGCGCACGGTAATGCTTTTTCCGCTGTAACGAGCCGTGATGGTCGCTTTTCCAGGTTCTCCTGCGATAATTTCTCCCTCGTCCGTGACACGGGCTACATCCGGGTCGCTTGATGTCCAGGAAGCAAGATCGGTCAATTCAGGATCGTCGCCGTTTTTCGTCGTGCCATACAAACGGAGCTGCTTTTCGCCACCCGCCTCCAGAATCACATTCCTGCCTGCATCGATGGTGAGCGAGCGAATGGATTGTCGGGATATGGTGACCGGGATGACAAGCTCTTCTCCCTGGTAGCTGACGGTAATCCAATCTTCGCCTTCTTCTTTGCCCGTCTTGATCCGTCCGTTTTCGAATGTGACGAGACCATTCTCGGAATGGAAGCGGGTCTTGGGATCCTGATTAATCTTTGTGCGAATGCCATCTTCCCTGTAATAGATGCTGACACTGGCCGTAATTCGAGGAGAGAGCCAAAGCGCGGAGTCCGATGCTGCCAGGGTTCCTTGTCTGTCGTTCTTTTTGCGGACGGTTATCGCTGCTGTATCCGTTTTGCCGCCGTCTGCAGTCGTGACGGTAATGGTCGCCTCTCCTGCTTTATGGGCTGTCACCACTCCTTCTTCATCCACACTTGCCACTTTGGGATGGCTGCTCGACCAAATCACGGCCTGGTTGGTAGCGTCGTTCGGCTGCAGGGTGGCCTTCAGCTTATGGTTTTCCCCCACCAGCAGCTTGAGGGAATCCCGATCCAGCTTAACGCCTGTTACCGGAACTTCCTCTACTGCTTTTTTCACTGTTACTTTCGCAGAGGCGGTTTTTTGGCCCTCCACGGTGGTTGCCGTGATGACGGCATCGCCTGGTTTTTTGGCTGTTACCACACCGCTGCCATTCACTTCGGCCACATGCGGATCGCTGCTCGACCAGATCACGGCCTTGTTCGACGCGTGACTGGGGGAAATAGTCGCAATCAAGGTTCTGCCCTCGCCTTCGAGCAGGGTAAAGCGGTCTTCATCCAGCGAAATTCCCGTCACAGGAACCCATGGCGGTGGATTCGATACGCGCAGCACAATGCTTTTTTCCAGGGAGGTTACGTTGCCTGCCTCGTCTCGCAGTTCCAGTAGAACCTTTTTCGGGCCATTTCCATTGGGGAGCGTCCAGGAAACCGTGCGACTGTATGCTTGCCAGTTGCTCCATGTGCTGTTCTCATTCGCGATGCGCATTTCGATTCGACTGAGATGATCTGTGGCGGCGACGGACAGATTGACTCGGGCAGAGCTCGTGGTTGCCGCTCCGTTGTTAATCGTAAAGCTTCCGCTTGGTGGGGTTTTATCCACGGTGAAGTTCACTATTGTCACTAATCCGGCAGTATCCGTCACGATCAGGTGGTAGGTTCCTTCTGCCGTAACTGTCGTGTTGTTGGCGAAAGGTACGCCATTTAGCGTGGCCGTTCCTTTATTGAAGGAGATGGTCACATCGGAGTTGTAGCTGGCGCCGTCAACAACACCAACGACTGCAGGCGATACCGTATTCAAGGTAATGCTTGACGTGAATACAGCCACGTTCCCGGCAGCGTCCCGCGCCTCGATTGTGACGGTTTTCAAGCCGTCTCCGTCTGTCAGTTGCCAAGCCGTTGGGGATAAATAGCTCCAATCTGTCCAGACGAGATCTTCATTCGCTGCACGAAATGCTAACCCGCTTCGATTTTCGTATGCTGTCACGTTCAGGAACACGTTGCGGGATGTCGTGTACGCAGCTCCATTATTAATCACAACGTTTCCAGTCGGTTTGGTTTTATCAATGGTAAAAAGGATTCTGGTCACGCGCCTCGCCTCATCGATGACGATCAGCATGAAGTCTCCTTCTTGCGAGAATAGCGTGTTGTTTGCAAATGGCAGGCCATTTAGAGTCGCGGTTCCTTTGTTGAAGGAAATCAGCACGTCGTGATTGTACTTGCCTCCATCGGTTACACCCGTCACGACCGGGGCTTCCATACTGAGGGTGATCGAAGATGAGGTTCTTCCGATATTACCTGCTTGGTCACGCGCCTCCATGGTGACAGTTTTCAATCCGTCACCCGCTGTAAGCTGCCATACATTTCTCTCCGGGCCCCATTGCGTCCATTCACTGTCTTCATTGGAATAGCGATAGACCAAAGGAAACCCGATGTCTAATGCCGTAAAGTTCAGCGTAACCTCTCGTGATGACGTAAATGGGTCCCTGCCATTAATCAAGAGGCTTACGATAGGTGCAGTGGTGTCTAATATGATTTGGCTGCTTCCTGCATCAGTTACATTGCCAGCCTGATCCCGCAGTTTCAGATAGACCTTTTTTTCACCGTCTCCTGAAGGAAGCGTGATGGCCTTTTTCGTTTGCGCTGCTTCCCAAGCAGACCAAGTCAGGTTGTCGTTGGACAAGCTCATCTCTACCTGGCCGTTCTCATCCGCAAAGGTAATGTCCAGATCAACCGTCGTTTGATTCGTGAAGGTTTTTCCGCCGTCTATGCTTTCAATTCTTCCAGTCGGTTTGGTAGTGTCCAGAATGATGCTGGCCGTCTCGATTGTCTCATGCCCCAGCTCGTCAACCATTTTCACGTAGACCGTTTTCTTCCCTTCTCCGCTGCCAATCACCCACTGTTTCGTTCCGGTAAAAGGGTCAAGGGCGCTCCAGGAAACCCCGTCATTCGAGAATGACATCTTCACATTCGTAAGATCGGTTACGGCCAGAGACAGCTCGACGGTGGTAAGGTTGGTGAATGCCGCTCCGCCATTTATCTGAACATGAGCGACAGGGGCTGATTTATCGATGGTGAACCTATACGTCGTTTCTTTTCCGGATGGTTCCGTCACGGTCAATTGATGAGGATTTTTTTCTTCACTCACTGTCGTACCACTATGGAAATCCACTCCATTCAGTCTTGCGGTCCCTTTATTGAAGGTGATCGTGACGTCATGGTTATAAACACCGCCGTTCACAATCCCCTCTACGACCAAAGGAGTTTGATCCAAGTAGATGGTTCGCGAAACAACGTGCGATTCCAGCCCTTCGGAATCCTTCGCCTGTACATACACCGTCTTTAGACCCTCGCCAGCGGAGAGGTTCCATTCATACTCAGGTGTATAGGGCACCCAGGCGGAATTCCACTCATTTTCCACATCGGAGAGACGCATTTGAACACTGTCTCCAGCATCTGGGTCTGTGATCAATGTCTTGATCGTTACCTTCTGACTGCTTGTCGATTCTGCGCCATCATTGATCAGGAAAGACTCGATCACAGGAGGTTCATTCACATCCAGGACCTGAATGGTAAAAGACTTGGAAAAAGTCCCGCCTGATGAGTTTGTGACGTGAATCAAAAATGTGTACAAGCTTTTGGTTTCATAGTCCAAGGGGCGTTGTGTCAATAGCTGGTTTTCTTGAACGAAAAATGCTTCTGCATCCGTTCCGCTTAGGGTGAAAGTAAAGGTTTCATCTGGTTCAGGGTCAGTCGCGGTGAGGAGACCGATCTCCGTGCCAGCCAGACTATTTTCGGGGACTGTGTGATTGGATAATTGGATGTCTGTAGGTGGTGAGTTGAAGGTTACTTCCAGGTAGGTGTCGAGTTCTGGATTCACTTCATGGCTGTCATTAAAAAAGAAAAATATCCGTGTTCCGTCGTCGCTAACCGTATTTCCCTCCAAGACAAAGGTTGCTTTCTTAGCGTTTGCCTCAAGTTTCGGTTTTACATAGCTCGTAACGTCTATCCGATGTCTTCCTTCAGAGACTACGGGGTACCTGGGGGAAATCTGGCTGCCCTTTATAGGCAAAGATCGGCTTTCATCCTCCATCCAATCGTCATTATCTGAACCGAACAGATCCAAAAATGGAGGTGAGCCCCTGTGTTCAAGACCTCTGACATTCAGACTGAGCATAACGGACTTGATCCTAGCGCCGGGGTTTTGATTCACATGCTCCTTGATCGGGTCCAGATTGAAGCGGATTGCCCCTTTCATAACCCCGAAAGCTTTTTCGTAACCAATGAACATGACGTGATCCTGAGTGACTAGGGG
>DASQMM010000145.1:0-2795 GCA_035645495.1 Brevibacillus sp.
CTATCAGTTAAAACAGTCTGACATGACGATCATTCTCGTCGAGCAAAACGCCAAAGCAGCGTTGCAAATTGCCGACTACGCCTATGTCCTGGAAAATGGTCGAATCAAGCTGGAAGGGCTGCCGCAAGACTTATTGCAGGATTCGCGCATTCGGGACGCTTACCTGAGCAGTCACTAGTGTGAGGAGGTGAGAGAGAAGTGAGTAGGTGCAACAGCCTGGTCATGACAGCAGGATTTGCGGAGTTTCCCAAGGATACGTCTTTGCACGAGGTGTACCGCATGATCGGCTGTGTGATGATTGTCGACAAGGAGACAGAGACGATCCACGATATTTCCTTTACCTTCGTCATGGAGCTGTCCAATCAATTCCTTGCGAATCTGCTTCGCGGAGTTAGTCTGCGAGATGGATTGGATGAGGTGAGGAAGCGGTTGAAAGAGTCCATCAAGGTACCCGGTGTAGGAGCGATCCAGTATGCGATCCAGCAGGCCTATGATCGTTATTGTGAACTGAAATAAGAGAGCAGATTGCTGAGTTATCCATGGGGGAAAAGCAAACCTTTTCTTCAAAAAGTGGATTTCCGCCAGCACATCAAAACAGGACGATAGGTCTTTTTGGTGTGCTGGTTTGTTTTTTCTACAATCACACCTGATCTGAGGAGGAACGACTTATGAAATTTGGATTATTCACCGTTTTTGACAACTATTCCGACCAATATGCACGCACAGCCGAGGAGATGCTGTATGAAGTATTGGAGCAGACAGAGCTTGCCGATCGCTTGGGCTACGACTCCGTCTGGTACGCTGAGCACCATTTCAGCGAGTACGGCATCTTGACCTCGCCGCATATGCTGATCACCGCAGCTGCGCAGCGCACGAATCGGATTCGTCTCGGGGTATCCATCGTCTCACTGCCTTTTCACAATCCCTTGCGCGTCGCAGAGGACTATGCGTTGGCGGACGTGTTCAGCAACGGCCGGCTGAATCTCGGTCTCGGAAGCGGATATTTGCCGCATGAGTTCGCCGGGTTCAACCTCGATGGAAAAGACAAAGCGTTTCGTTTTAATGACGCATTGGCTGTAATCGAAAAAGCGTGGAAGGGAGAGGTGTTTAGCCATCAAGGGGAGTTTTATCAGTTTTCGGATGTTCAGTTGAAGCTATTGCCCAAGCAAAAGGAAGTGCCGCTCTGGATTGGCGCGCTTCGTCCACAGGGGGTCAAATATGTAGGGGCGATGGGGTACAACATCATGGGTGTTCCGTATGTGGCAGCCAACTCGATTCAGGAACTGGCAGGGATCATTCAGGACTTCAAGATGGCGTATCGGGGTGCCGGTCATGATGAGAGCAGGATCAATATCCCGCTGGCTTTGCATACGTACGTCGCGGAAACGCGTGAAGAAGCGATCGAGACAGCGAGGGAGCATTTGAATCTCTATCTGGCAACCCGGCAATATGGGAAAGGAGCGGCCTTCGAGGATCTGCAAGCGAGAGAACAGCTCCTGATTGGTTCTCCCGAGGATGTGATCCAAATGATTCGCAGATACCAGGAGATCGGGATGGATCATGTGATGATGCTGATGAACTTTGGCGCTCTGCCGCATGAGAAAGTGATGAAATCGATGGAGCTCGTCGCCCGGGAGGTCATGCCTGCCTTTCAGCAGCAAGCGAAGGACCCCGGTTATGTCAGATAGGATATAGAGTTCTTTGATTCGAGGATAAAGTGTTCATTTCAGAGCAATTTATCCTCTTTTTTTGTTCAATTTGAAATCGTGTGTCCAACCATACATTGAAGATTTGATTAAATAGGCTAAAATGAAGCTGACACGACGCAATGTAGATATAAATGCGAAATGGCTCTGTGCTGGAGAATACTCAGCCAAGACGATTGAATTTGCGCAATATTGATTTTCATAACCAAATGCGTTTGAAAAGAATGGGGGAATCAAAATGAACAAAGCAGCCAAAATCCTGATCTATACACCGTCAGATGCCGTTACATACGCAGACATGCTAAAAGAGAAAGGATATACGAATGTCCATGCTGCAACGACGCCGGAAGAGGCAGTGGCGAACCTACACGATACGGAGATCCTGTTGCAATGGAAGTTTCCGCTGCAACTGCTCGAAAGGCCGGAGGCAAGCTCCGTCAAGTGGATCCAGTCCCTGGGAGCGGGTGTGGATGACCTGATGCGCTCCACCTCCATTCGCGAGGATATTGTGATTACGCGTGTCGTGGATCAATTCGGCGGTCCGATGTCTGAATATGTTTTTGCCCAGCTGCTCTATGTCTATCAAGATATTGCGAGAAGCCAGGCAGCTCAAAAAGAGAGAAGCTGGCAACCATTTTTAACACAGCTTTTGCAAGGGCAGACCATCGGCATCGCCGGTCTCGGCTCGATTGGCAAAGAAATTATCCGAAAAGCGCGTGCCTTTGATATGCAGGTTTACGGCCTAAGCTACAGCGGGAGGGAAGCGCATCTGGTAGATCGCCACTTCGGTCCGAATGAATGGCATGATTTTGTCAAAGACTTGGATGTTCTGGTCCTGATCTTGCCGTTGACGGAACAAACCCGCCATGCAGTCAACCGCGATGTTTTGCTGGCGATGAAGCCTACCTCCTGTCTGGTCAATATCGGGCGCGGCTCGCTGATTGCCGAAGAAGAGCTGATCGAAGTATTGCGATCGGGGCATCTTCGCGCCGCCATTCTGGATGTATTTGAGAAAGAGCCGCTTCCGGCAGACAGTCCGCTTTGGACATTGCCGCAAGCGTATATAACCCCGCATATGTCAGGGCCCAG
>DASQMM010000146.1:0-3901 GCA_035645495.1 Brevibacillus sp.
GCACCAGGTCTACAACGCGGCAGGAGTAGCCCCACTCGTTGTCGTACCAGGCGATTACTTTCACTTGATTCGTGCCCATGACCATCGTCGAGAGACCATCAACGATCGAGGAATTTTCATTGCCGTTGAAGTCGCTGGATACCAGTGGCTCGTCGCAGAATTCCAGGTATCCCTTCATGCTGCCCTCGCTCGCTTCTCGCAGAACGCGGTTCACTTCTTCTACCGTCACTGGTTTTTTGTTGTTGATCACCAGGTCGACTACAGAGACGTTGGGAGTTGGAACACGAAGTGCAAAGCCGTTCAGCTTGCCGTTCAATTCTGGCAATACGATCCCTACTGCACGGGCAGCCCCAGTGGTGGTCGGAATAATCGATTCCCCTGCCGCACGGGCGCGGCGCAAGTCCTTGTGCGGGTTGTCGATATTCACCTGGTCATTGGTGATCGAGTGAATGGTAGTCATCAAGCCTTGCTCGATGCCGAAAGCCTCATGCAGCACTTTGGCTACCGGAGCCAGGCAGTTTGTCGTGCAGGAAGCATTCGAAACGATATGATGGTTCGCATGATCGTAAATAGAATCGTTGACCCCCATTACGATGGTAGCGTCCTCTTCTTTTGCCGGAGCGGTGATGACGACTTTTTTCGCGCCGCTTTGCAGATGCTTGCCAGCCCCTTCACGATTCGTAAATTTGCCTGTGGCTTCCACGACGATTTCCACGCCAAGCTCTCCCCAAGGAAGCTTGAGCGGGTCGCGGTCGGACAATACTTTTGTCGGTTTTCCATCTACGATGATGGTTTGATCTTTTACTTCAACTTTATTTGGAAGACGTCCATGGATGGTGTCGTATTTCAACAGGTGAGCAAGTGTCTCTGCTGGATAACTGGCGTTGATAGCGACGATTTCGATGTTGGGGTCCTGAATAGCGCGGCGAAAAACCATGCGCCCAATACGGCCGAAACCATTAATACCAATTTTGATAGTCATAAAAGAAACCCCTTCCTCAATTAAGTTACGCTGATTTGTTATCTTTATTATAATAAGTATGACACAATTATCAATGTGTTTTACTGAAAAATAAATATTTGGACGATTTTTCGCATTATTTTTGCCCCAAAAAGCGAAAAGTCGCTCTCTCTTTTTATCGAGAAAGCGACTTTTCAATGTAATTCCTGGTCGTATACCCGCTGGTAACGGTCCTGATAATACAACACCCGCTGTACGTACATGCGCGTCTCCGGGTAAGGAATGTCCTCCAACGACTCTCTTCGCCCATTCCACTGTCCGTCATTCAACCATCCGTTCACTTTGCCGGGACCGGCATTGTAGGCGGCAATTACTTTGGCGATATCTCCCTCATAGCGATTCCCCAAAAACTGGAGGTACCAGGTGCCAATGTGAATATTCATGACCGGATCGTACAGATAATCCTTGTTCGCAGGCTTGAATCCTCCCTGCTGGACGATCCATTCCGCCGTGTCCGGCATGATTTGCATCAATCCGACTGCCCCTTTTTTGGAGACCCGATCAGCTTGGAAGCTGCTCTCCGAACGGATCACAGCCAGGATGAGATGAGGATCCACCTGATATTGACGGGAGGCATCCATGATTTCCTCCCGATACTTAATCGGGTACATCCACTTCCAGACAAATGAGGTATTGAGCAAGAAGAAGAACGCGATCAAGACAATCCCTAACCATGCCCTTCGTTTGCCTAGCGTCATAAACCGATCTCCGAACGGATTGCAAACAACATCTCTTCCACTTGTCGCTCCGCCTCTTCCCGCGAGCCCGAATTATCGATCAAAAAATCGGCATCGGCTTTTTTCTGATCGATGGGAAATTGCGCGCGCAGCCGTTTTTGCGCCTGCTCTTCCTGCAGCTCATCGCGCTCCATCATGCGTGCCAACTGCATGTGGGCGGGTGCGTAGACCACGACGATTTTGTCCACCATGTGTTGCAGCTTGCTTTCAAACAGCAGGGGAATATCCATAAAAACGATGCTTGCTCCGTTCTTTTCAGCCGTTTCTGCTTCTTCGCGCATGACACGACGTACCTCGGGATGGACGATGGCATTCAGTTTTTGCCGCTCTAATTCATCCGAAAACACGATCTCACCCAGTTTTTTCCTGTCGATCTGACCGTCAGCCAGCAGAATCTCGCGGCCAAAATGCGCTACGATCGCTTCATACGCCGGCTTTCCCGGCTCTACTACATCCCGGGCAATCTGATCTGCATCGATCACTGGTATCCCCCGTTCCCGAAGCATCCCCGTAATGGTGCTTTTTCCGGTGGCAATGCCGCCTGTCAAACCCAGAATCATCTCCATCCTCCTCCCCTGCTTGTACTTATGACTTCCGCTTCTGACATTTCGGGCAGACATGCGTCCCTCGGCCGCCAACAACCAAGCGGACAATCGGCGTTCCGCAGTTCACACACGGTTCATCCTTGCGTCCATAGACCGTAAGTGACTGCTGGAACATCCCCATCTCGCCCTGACCGTTTACGTAGGATTTGATCGAACTGCCGCCTTGCTCGACGGCTTCCTGCAACGTCGACACGATGCTCTCATGCAGACGCGCGACCTGCTTGTTTGTCAATTTTCCCGCCGGAGTCTCCGGGTGAATCCCCGCCTTAAACAACGACTCGTCCACATAAATATTCCCCAGCCCGACCAGACATTCCTGGTTCAACAGCAGCGGCTTGATTTTTGTCGTGCGGTTTTTCAACAATCCACGCAGAATCTCCGCAGTGAATCCCTCGTCCAGCGGCTCTACGCCGAGCTTCGCCAATGGTCCAACCGTTGTTTCGAGTCCCTTGGGATAGACATCCATCGTGCCAAACTGGCGCACGTCGCGATAGCGCAGCTCGGTCCCATCCGTAAAGTGAAAAATGACGTGTGTATGCTTTTCCACCGGCTCCACGGATGTATACAGTCCATATCTGCCTTCCATCCGCAGGTGGGAAATCAGCACATCCTGGTCGAGAATGAACTGGATAAACTTCGCCCGCCTTTTGATCTCATGAATCGTCTGTCCGCACAATTGCGCCTTGAACGCTTCTACATCATCTGGCTGGCGAACGATTCGCGGCAAGCTCACACTCACCCGCTCGATTTTCTTTCCCTTTACAAGCGTCTGCAGAGTACGTACGACTGTCTCCACCTCTGGCAATTCCGGCATATGCCTCCTCCTCTCGCTGTCTCATTTCTCTTATCTGTCATCGGCTCGCCTACTTGGCGTCATACCAACTGCGTCCGTAATTCACGTCCACCTTGAGCGGAACATCCAGTTCGAGTGCGTTTTCCATGACCTCAGGCACCAGCTCCTGCATGAGCTCCAATTCATCCTGCGGCACTTCAAAAACCAATTCGTCATGTACCTGCAAAAGCATGCGGCTTTTCAGTCCTTTTTCCTCCAAGGACTTCTGCATGCGGATCATCGCCAGCTTGATGACATCTGCAGCTGTTCCCTGGATCGGCGTATTCATCGCCGTACGCTCGGCAAAGGAGCGCAGGTTGAAGTTGCTGCTGCGAATATCCGGCAGGTATCTGCGGCGCTGAAGCAGCGTCGTGACGTAGCCATCCTGCTTGGCCTGCTGAACGATCTCTTCCATCCAGCGTTTCACGCCTGAGAAGACAGAGAAATAGCGTTCAATAAAGTCGCCTGCTTCTTTGCGGGTGATATTCAGGTTTTGCGACAAGCCATAATCGCTGATGCCGTACACAATCCCGAAATTGACCGCTTTGGCCTGGCGCCGCATCAGGGAGGTTACGTCCTGTTCGGCCACGCCAAACACATCCATTGCTGTACGCGTGTGAATATCCATATTCTTGCGGAACGCATCGATCAGATTCTCATCTCCGGAGATATGAGCCAGGATGCGCAGCTCGATCTGCGAGTAGTC
>DASQMM010000147.1:0-1768 GCA_035645495.1 Brevibacillus sp.
GATTACTACCATGCTCGGCCCTCATGCTCCTTATACCTGCCCCCCGCAGCCATTGAGCGAGATTATCCAGATCGCCCGCAGCCGGCAGATACCGCTGCACATTCATCTAGCAGAGACCCGCGAGGAAGTGGTGAAAATTCGCGAACGGTACAATCAGACTCCAACCGAATACCTGCATGAGCTCGGCATGTTCGAGGATAATCACGTCCTACTCGCCCACGCTGTCCATCTGGATGCTTCTGACGTGCGGCTGCTGTCCGGCATGCGCGGTGGTGTCGCCCACAATCCGGTCAGCAACCTGAAGCTGGGCTGCGGGATCGCCCCTGTAAAAGAGATGCTGGAGCAGAACATCACAGTAGGTCTTGGAACGGATGGAGCCGGAAGTGCCACGACGCTGGACATGTTTGCCGAAATCAAGGCCGCTACCTGGCTGCAAAAGCTGCAGCACGGCGACCCGACCTTGCTGCCAGCCTGGCAGGTGCTGCGGATGGCTACGATCGAAAGTGCCAAGCTGCTGCAAATCGAAGACGAGGTCGGGACGCTCGAGCCTGGCAAAAAGGCGGATTTGATCCTGCTGAATCTGGATAAGCCGCATTTGCAGCCAGTTCACGACCTTAGCGCCCTGATCGCCTACAGCGCCACCGGAGCTGATGTAGACACGACGATCGTCAACGGTCAGGTTCTGATGCGAGGTCGCCAGTTTACGCGCTTTTCCTGGGAAGAGCTGCGCCGGGAAGCTGCAGAACGTGCAGCACGTCTGGTCGAGGGGCTGTAACAAGGCTGTGCAGAAAGGGAGCCGCTATCCGTTCGGGATCGCGGCTCTCGTTTTTGCATCGATTCGATTTCTATTACGGCAGGCGCAGTTCTTCTCCTGGCTTTAATGCTTTGCCCTGGATGTCCTTCTTCGCCAGTCCCGCGACGAACGCTTCCCCGTCTTGTACGATCGGCGGAAACGTATTGTAGTGAATTGGCACGACATAATCTGCTCTGACCCACTGCGCAGCCAGAGCGGCGTCCTCAGGTCCCATCGTAAACAAGTCGCCGATCGGGAGGAAGGCCAGGTCTATTTTATGCAATTCACCCAGCATCTTCATGTCGCCGAACAAACCTGTATCCCCTGCGTGATAGACGGTTTTTCCGCCCATCTCAATGATAAATCCGCCTGGCATCCCCATGTAGACGATTTGCTTTTGATCGTCCAAAATCACACCGGAGCTGTGGAAAGCCTGCGTCATTTTTACTTTTCCAAACGGCAGCTGAAGCGATCCGCCAAGGTTCATTCCGATTGTCTGTACTCCTTGCCAGCCCAGATACGTCGCCAACTCGTGAGTCGTGACAATCGTCGATTCGTTCTGTTTCGCCAATTCTACGGCGTCCAGGATATGGTCTTGATGTCCGTGAGTCAATAATATGTAGGAAACCTGGATGTCTGCCAGTTTCGTCGTCGCTTGCCCATTCCCGGTGATAAACGGGTCGATGATGATTGAGTGTCCTTCGCTCGACAGTTGTACGGTAGAATGTCCGTGAAATCTGATCTCTAACATAGGTTCTCCTGCCTTCCTGGAATGTTGGCCCAACATATCCATGTTACCACGAAGGCGCACCTCCTCGCATCCCTTAGTCAAACAAGACGGCGTATGCCCGGGCAAAGGCCCCGTCGCTTCCCTTGATCTTGATCGGAGCTGCCGAGAAGAAGACCCGGGGGCGATCCAGTTGTTCCAGGTTGATCAGATTCTCTACGATGCCGAGACGAGCCTCGAGAAAAATA
>DASQMM010000148.1:0-5273 GCA_035645495.1 Brevibacillus sp.
CTGGGTCCTGGTACACCCGTCATTCACTTCGAACAGTGGGAAGAGGATGAGATCGAGATCAAGTTGATCCTCAAAGGCGGCGGCTGTGAAAACAAAAACATCCAGTATTCGCTGCCCTGTGAGCTGGAAGGCTTGGGGAAAGTGGGACGCAATCTGGATGGCATCCGCAAGTGCATCCTGCATGCCGTCTATCAGGCGCAAGGACAGGGCTGCAGCGCGGGCTTTATTGGAGTCGGTATCGGCGGCGACCGCACCTCTGGCTATGCGTTGGCCAAGCATCAGCTGTTCCGTCGTGTCGATGACGTGAACCCGAATCCGGACTTGGCGAAACTGGAAGAATACATCATGGAAACCGCGAACCAACTGGGTATCGGGACGATGGGCTTCGGCGGAAACGCGACCTTGCTCGGTTGCAAAATCGGCGTAGAAAACCGTCTGCCAGCGAGCTTCTTCGTGTCCGTGGCTTACAACTGCTGGGCATTCCGCCGTCAAGGGGTACGTCTCAACGCAGAGACAGGGGAAATTCTCCGCTACCTGTACAAAGATGAAGAAGTAGCGATGGATCTGAGCCCAGCGGCAGCAGCAAGCGAAGCTACACAGCCTGAGCGTCGCGAGGTTGTCCTGCAAGCTCCGATCACGGAGGAGCAAATTCGCAGCCTGAAAGTGGGCGATGTGGTCATCATCAACGGTGAGATGCACACAGGACGCGATGCTTTGCACAGCTATCTGATGGAAAACGATTGTCCAGTAGATTTGAACGGCGGCATCATTTATCACTGCGGTCCTGTTATGCTCAAGGACGAAGCAGGAGAATGGCATGTGAAGGCAGCAGGTCCTACAACCTCCATCCGTGAGGAGCCTTACCAAGGCGAGATCATCAAGAAGTTCGGCATTCGCGCGGTCATCGGAAAAGGCGGAATGGGAGCCAAAACCTTGAAAGCACTGCAAGAACATGGCGCAGTTTACCTCAACGCAATCGGAGGGGCGGCGCAGTACTATGCAGAATGCCTGGAAAAAGTAGAAGGTGTAGATTTCCTGGAATTCGGTGTGCCGGAAGCGATGTGGCATTTGCGCGTAAAAGGCTTTGCCGCAATCGTCACCATGGATGCGCACGGCAACAGCTTGCATGCAGACGTGGAAAAATCCTCACTGGAGAAATTGGCGGAATTTGCTGCACCGGTATTCAAATAAGAATCGAAAAAACACTCTGGCACGCCAATTGGTGCCAGAGTGTTTTTTTGCCCTCACGAGGTACAGCCCGTAACGGCTATGATCATAGGCGTTTGACCATTTGAGAAAAAATAGGTATTGGTTTATTTCCGGATCGGGCGGGCGGGCATAGGTTAGTAGCGAAAGATAAACCTGGAGGAGGGGCTATTCGTGAACTATATCGTCCGTGCCGGTGATACGCTGAACAGTATCGCTGCCCGTTTCGGTGTTTCTGTGCAAGAGCTGATCCGTGTCAATAATATCGCGTATCCGTATTATATCTATGTAGGTCAGAATATCTACATCCCTGTCACTGCACCAGATTCTCCCGCAAGTGACGTCGAGCGACGATTGAGAAGAGTGGAAAATCGTGTGGATGCTCTGCGTTCTGATTTTACCAGAGTGGACGACCGGGTAGATGATTTGACAAGGCGTGTGAATCGTTTGGAAACAAGGGTTACCCGTCTAGAGCGCGGCACGCCAGGTCCCACGCCAACACCACGTCCTCGTCCGACTCCTCCTCGTCCTGCCCCAACCCCTCGCACCTAAGTTTATCTAAAATACCTGAAGACTTGATGTCTTTGGGTGTTTTTATTTTTCATAGTATTCTATCTAGTTTTCACTTGATCTCTTTTCGGGGGAAGGCTACGATGGAAGAAATAGAGGTTCAGGGGGGAACGTTATGAAGTGGAAGGTGGCGATGCTCCAGATGGACATCGCTTTTGGTCAGCCTGAGCAAAACGTAGAAAGCGTAAGACGCCTCGTCGATCTGTTGGCACGAGGGGAGAGCGTGGATGCTGTCATTTTGCCGGAATTATGGGATACCGGATATGATCTCGGAAGACTGGGAGAGATCGCTGATCTGGAGGGAAGGCGAGCCCATAGCCTGTTGAAGGAAGTGGCACAAAAGCTCAACTGTCACGTCATTGGCGGTTCGATCGCTGAAAAACGAGCGGGACAAGTCTACAATACGACTTATACATATGATCGGCATGGGCAACTGGCCGGAACCTACTCCAAAGTTCACCTGATCCGCTTGATGAAGGAAGATCAATACATGGCATCCGGGGAGCATCCGGGTATTTTTCACCTCGACGATCAATGCGTTGCTTCCGTGATCTGCTACGACATCCGCTTCCCCGAATGGATTCGGCTGCACGCCCTGCGGGGAGCAAAAGTTCTGTTCGTCACGGCGCAATGGCCCCATCCCAGACTGGATCATTGGCGACAGCTACTTATCGCGAGAGCAATCGAAAACCAGATGTACGTCGTTGCATGCAATCGCGTAGGAGAAGGCGGAGGCAACATGTTCTGCGGCCATTCCCTGGTAGTCAATCCCTGGGGGGAAATCGTAGCAGAAGGCATGCAGCAGGAAGAAATCGTCAGGGCCGAGCTGGACTTGTCAATGGTAGATGAGGTGCGGAACCGCATCTTGGTTTATGACGACCGACGTCCTAGCCTGTATACATTCTAACTTTGAAAAAATGGGCGCATAGCACTTCGCTTCTCCATTTCCACTTCTGCTCTACCCGCATAAGGTAGCAGTAGAAGATGGAGGAGGAGGTGCGGACTTGTTCGGGCTGAATGGAAAAAATGTACGGCATCATTTTTTAGGTGTTTATGGCAAAGTCGTGCAGATACGCGAGCTTGTGGAGGTTCTGGATCAAGTATTCGATTCCTTTCACAAGGTAAACACTATCAGTCGCACCATGCTTGGACCGCGTAAGCCAAGCGCCAAAAAATTGGACCGTATGCGTTGACAATGCATAAAAGCACCCCGTGTTTGTAAAAAACAGCGGGGTGCTTTCTGTTGTTGTCCAAAATTCCTACAAACGATCTTTTTGACTCGCAGCTTCGAGCGCCATGCGAACCATTTCCTTGACCATTTTTCCGCCGAGCTGTCCTCCGACGCGCCCCGCATCATGAGCGCTTAGCTGACCGTTGTAGCCATGCTGCAAAGGTACGTCCAATTCTTCGGCCACCTCATATTTCGCTTGGTCGGGATCGCTCACATTTGCGACTTTTGCTTTCAAGGCATCCAGACCTGCACGAGCATTGGGAACGAGCGGTCTTCTGCGTCTGCTCATCGTATCTCACCTCTGGGCTTAGTCTGCCCGACTTAGAGGATGGCTTTGCGCTTCGTAAAGTCTGTTCCCTGGTAGTAAGTATTGGCGACAAGCAGATTGGGGCCGGCACAGGCGACACTTGGGCAAAAGCAATTAATCGTCTGGTTCAGCGGATGGGCCTGCCAGCGGTCGAACATCGATTGCAATGGTTCATGCTGGATGTTGCCAAGCGGCTCTACGTCACCGAAATCAGTTACGATTACGTCACCTGTGAATACATTCACGTTTAATCGATTGCGACCATCCGGATCATTGCGAACCGTCACATTTTTGCTGCGACGCAAGCGATGAACGAGTTCTCGGTCCGCTTCCAAAGGGCTGCAAGCGAAGAAGGGGAGCGTCCCGAACAACATCCACAGCTCTTCGTTGCGAATGTCTAGCAAGCGGTGAATACTATCGCGAAGTTCATCCAGGGAGAGGACGGAAAGATCTCGGGCGAAGTCGCTTGCGTACATCGGATGGATCTCATGGCGTTTGCTGCCCATCTCCTGAATCTGGTGGTGCAGAATATCCAGCTTGGGTGCAGTTCGGTGGTTCAACATGGTTTCTGCAGATACAAACACTCCCGCTTCTGCCAGCTTTTGCGCATTTTCCATGATCTGAACAAACTGCTTTTCTGCCTGTTTGCTTGAAACCTCCCGAGGTGCTTTTGCGTAAACAATAGAATGGAACTCCTCAGGGGTCGTCCAATTCCACGAGATGTGCATGACATCAATGTAAGGGAGAATCAGCTCGTAACGGGAAAACGGCATCGTCAAATTGGAGTTGATCTGTGTACGCAAGCCTCGCTCTGTCGCGTATTTCAAGAGCGGTAGAATCTCATCCTTGACGGTCCGTTCGCTGTACATCGGTTCGCCGCCTGTTATACTGATAGTACGCAGGTCTTTGGCCTCATCCAGACGACGCAGGATCAAGTCAATGGGCAAAAAAGGATCATCCTTGTATCGAAGCGTATCTCCGACTGCGCAATGCTCGCAGCGAAGATTACATAGATTGGTGACGGTAAATTCGACGCTCGTCAAACGATACGCGGGCGGTGTTGCGGCATGCAACGGCTCCCACGGATCTTGAGCGGGTGTCAGAGGAGTATTTGGAACCATGCGAATCACGGGGTGGACCTCCTTCATTTATGTAAACATACTTTCTTATTATAGCGACTTGGGGACGGGAGGAGAATAGCTCATCATGATTATGGGGATATCATTTGGCCGTGGAGTGCTTTTTCATGATCGCAATGTTCTCGCTTGTGCCGAAGTGAAAGACGGCGTGATCCACCTGTGGGCGGAAAAAATGACGGTTCGAACGATAGGCAAGCTCTGGTACCGGATTTTTTTCTCTTTCCCTTGGTATTACCAGGTTTTTCATCTGTTCCTGGTCTGTTATGCGGTAGCTGCTTTTCTCAAGCCTTCCTGGGCGATTGTAGATCCTGCCTGGATTGCCATCTACCTGGCGGGCTTTCACTTCGTATTTCCTCGTAGATTAAAAAAATTTCATGGAGCAGAACACAAAGTGTTCAGCTATCAGGGTAGGAAGTCCATGGAGGCGCTAGGAGAGATTGCGAGGGCCAATATCGTCAACGACGGCTGTTCCACAAATCTGGTCATCTGGTTTTTTACCGGATTTCTGCTGGCCTTTCCATTCCTCCCACTGGAATGGAGCATTGTATGCGGGGGACTGCTGCTGTTGGCTGGAATGTTCGGGGATCGCTACCTGCGTAAGCCGTTCCGTTTTGTGTACCAGCTTTCCGCCTTTTCCCAAAAGCATTTTACGACCAAGGAACCGGATCGGCTGCATTTGGAAACAGCGATTCGCTCTTATCTCCTGTATGAACATATTCGCGATACTACTGCAAAAGAAGCAGCGTAATCAGTAAAGAAAACGAAGAAGCCGTCTGCATCCTGAGCAGAACGGCTTTTCTTTTACGATTCGGCAAATCGC
>DASQMM010000149.1:0-5847 GCA_035645495.1 Brevibacillus sp.
CATTGGACTTCACATGCTTGACGACCTTCCAGGCAAATTTCAACTGCGCCAATTCCTCCGCAGTCGGTTGACGCTCCGTGACTACGCGAATTTCCTCATCCTGCAATTGCTTCAAATCGTAATCCTGCACCAGGGCACCTCCTGCCACTGGAGCGATGCGGAACAGGTTGTCTATGTTTGCTTCCGGCTGGTTCAGAGTCGGAATGCGCAACAGACGTAAGTTCTTCTTCTCCATTAGCACCGCCAAAGCCTCTTCGGTAAAATCAGGAGCGAGAATAATTTCGAGGAAGGTCTCTTTCAACATCAGGGCTGTATCGCGGTCAATGCTGCGGTTCGCTGCGACGATGCCTCCGAAAATAGAGACCGGATCGGCTTCGTACGCCTTTTGATAGGCTTCCCGAATATCCGCGCCAATCCCTACACCGCATGGATTGGAGTGTTTGATGGCGACGACGGCCGGCTGATCGAATTCACGCACGATGGCCAGGGCAGCGTCAGCGTCATTGATATTGTTGTAGGAAAGCTCTTTTCCGTGCAATTGCTCGGCATAGGCGATGCTCGCCCCTGCAGCCAGCGGAGTGCGGTAAAAGGCTGCGCGCTGATGCGGATTCTCGCCGTAACGCAGATCTTGTGCTTTTTCATAGGTGACGGTATAGCTTTCGGGGAGCAGTTCCCCCACTTGCTCGCTCAGATAGCGGGAAATCAGGGCGTCATAAGCTGCGGTATGACGAAATACCTTGGCTGCCAAACGACGGCGCGTCTCCAGCGTAGTATCCGTATCCTGCCCTGCCTCAATCTCTGCCATAACCTGTTCGTAATCATCGGAATCGACAACAACGGTCACAAAGGCATGGTTTTTCGCCGCAGAGCGCAACATCGTCGGTCCGCCGATATCGATATTTTCGATTGCTTCAGCGAATGTGACGTCCGGCTTGGCAATTGTCTGTTTGAATGGATAGAGATTGACGACGACCAGATCGATGGTTTCGATGTTCAGCTCTTCCAGTTGCTTTTGATGAGCTTCATTGTCGCGAACGGCCAGAAGACCGCTGTGGATGTTGGGATGAAGCGTTTTGACGCGTCCGTCCAGGATTTCCGGAAAGCCTGTTACTTCGGATATTCCGATTACGGGCACACCCGCTTCTTTCAGGAGTGCAGCTGTACCTCCCGTGGAGATGATCTCCACTCCGGCAGCAGCCAGGCGACGGGCGAATGGAATCAATCCAGTTTTGTCCGATACGCTGATTAACGCTTTTTTGACACTCACAGTTAGGACCTCCTGACGTTTATAAAAAAGAAGTAGTTGACTAAATAAAACACGAACATTCATCTATTATTAAATCATAATTGTACGCTTTTATCAACAATCTCCTTAGAAACGTCAGGCAGGCAAAAACAGACAAAGCCGCGATTGCCGGGCAGCAAATCGCGACTGTATCCATGCTGTATCGAAATCAGGTTTTACCGTTTTTTCCTTCTTCCGGCCGAAAGCTTTTTCACCCTCTGGGCCAGCGACAATTGGCTGCTTTTCCCGTTCGCCCGTGATACACCGCTTTTTTTGCCGCTTTTTCCTTTTACGTCTCTCGGAAGCAGATTGCCCAGTTCATCCAGTGAGAGTTTCTTGCCGCTCTGCATTTGGTTTTTTACTCTTTCCTTAGTTTCCTCCGGTACATCCAGCCCCATATTTGACAATTCGCTGAGAACCGAATCGATATTTTTTCCGTCCTTCGGCATCTTTTCGGCAAGCTTCATGATGTCGGAAAGCGTCCATTCCCGCCCGGTCCGCTGGCTTAACTTGCCCAGCAGATCACTAATAATATCCCCGCTCATTGGGCCCCTCCTCTTCATTGGCTTCCCTCTACTCTATGTCGGAGGGGGCTGTTTGGTTTTCCTGCTGTCCACCCAATTCTGCGCTACGGGATTCGATCATTCGTATCTTGCCAAGACGTCCCGGAGGATCTGCTTCATCTGTTCTATCAGCGCCTGCGGCTTTATTACAGTCGCTTCTTTTCCCAAGCTGAGGAAAAAGTGGGCAAAATACGTGATCTCACTCTCCGGGACTTCCTGCTCCATCCAGCCACTGCCATCAGGATGAAGATGAATACGGGGGGCATGGGTGGGCCATAGTTCGGCTTCGCAGCGCTGGACGCCAATTTTGGTCAGCTCTACGTGAAAGAGGACATCTTTTCGCTGCTGTTTGGTAAACGATTCCCAGTTCCCCAGATGAATATGCCGATGGTCCAAGGGACTTGCGTTTTCTTCGATCTCGACCTCATCCATGCGATCACAGCGAAACAGTCGAAAGTCCTCGCGCAAAAAACAATAGGCGGGACAGTACCAAAACCCGTTGCTGGCGTAGATGCCGACCGGCTGGATCAGGCGGCAGGACTCTCCTTCACGGGAATCGTACTGCATACGGATCACTTGCTGGAAAATAGCCGCTTCGAGAAGGAGGGACAGGTGCTGTGATTCCTTATGCCGGGTCGGGGCGAAAAAGTCCACGCGGTTCTTCATCTGATCGATGCGGTCCCTGACGTCGCCAGGCATGTAGTAGTAAAATTTATTCAGCGCAGAGCTGGATTCTGTCTCAAATGGAAGCGATGGGTAGTGGCGCAAGGAATGGCTGGCAAAAAACATGGCGACTGCCTCTTCCTCTGTGAACGCGATGGGGGGCAGAATTCTTTCCTTCAATACCTGATAACCTCCATGTGGCCCTACTTCCGAGTACAAGGGGACCCCCAGCTCACTTAGCTCCTGCAAATCCCGCAGGATCGTCCGGGATGAGACGTCGAATTGGTTGGCTAGCTCTTTGACCGTAAATTTGCGCATCCGGTTGACGGTCATCATCAGCTCCATCAGTCGTTTGGACTTGGACATGGCAAGCATCCGCACCTTTTTATCATGATTATGACAAAACCTGTCACTATTATACGCTAGAGTTAAGACAGGCAAAGCCCCTAATCAAACGAAATGGAGTGATTGTTCATGGAAGCAACGAAGGATTTGAAGGATTTGCTGTTTGAAGAACTGGAGCTAATCGTTCGTACTACCGCAGGTTTGGTCCGGAAGATTTCTGCAGAAGACTGGGACTACCGGCCAAGAGAAAACATGCGCACGATACGCGAGCTCGTTTCCCACCTCGTCGCCATTCCGGCTGTAGATCTGCTGATCCTTCAAGAGAACAGTCAGGACGACGTTCGGGCTCTGGAAGCGAGTTTTGACCAGGAGCATGATCCGGAAGTTTTGCTTGATCGCATGCAGCAGGGATTGCGGGCTTTGAAGGCGTATATGGAAAACTTGAGCGAGGAAGATTTTTTGCACAAGAAAACAACACCCTTTTACCTGCCTGACCACGGCGTTGTCCAGGCGAAGTGGCTGATCGAGATCACCACCCATGCCCAGCATCATCGCGGACAGCTCTTTACCTATCTGAAAACGCTTGGATATGAGATCAATATGTTTGACTTGTACTAAGCTCGAAGGAGAATTCCTGCATGGTAAAGACTTCACCAAAGCTCCCATTGACCCTCGAAGAAAGAAAGCAATTGCGGGCGGCCAAGCTTACCTTGAAACAGATTCCTGCACTAGAAACGGAGGACCTTGCGAAAACCCTGCAGGTGTCGCAAGAAAGAGCGAGATACTTGCGGGCGCTGGCGGAATTTCAAACCATCCCCTCGATTGGGCCCAGAGTGGCTGAAGGGGTAGTCTCCCTTGGTTTCTATTCGCTGGAGGAGATTAAACAAGAGGATGGCGCTGATTTGATCAATCGCTATGAGTTGATGCTGGGCTATTGGAAGGACCCTTGTCTGGAGGACTGCTTTCGCTGTATCGTTCATCACGCCAATCATCCGGACTCTGAGAAGAACTGGTTTGACTTTACTGCGGAGCGCAAGCGGTATCGGGCTGAGCACGGGTATCCTGATTCTAGGCCCGGGATTGCTTGGTATCAGCTTTAAAAGCAGCCGTAAAGCGCCTTTTCATTTTGCTGTCATCAAGCTGTAGTGGAGATGAGGAAAAAGGAGAAAACGCTCCCGGCGGGTTGGGATCTTTGCTGGGAGGCATCCCTGGCCGCCTCCCACTCCAAAGGAGGAACCGCGGCCAAAAGCAGCCCTTTCGAGGAAGTAAAATCAGGGTTGTCCGCTAAAAGCGTGTTCCGCCTTTTCCGTTCCCGGCTTGGTTAAGATCCCAAATGCCTTCGCTTTTTTCTCCTTTTTCCTCGACCAGCTTTGATCGGTCGTCCAGCCGTTTTTGTGGGATTCTCCTTGAGGATTTAATCGTGTGTGTGCTCTGCGCAGCTTCTGTTGTCCCCAGTTTGGATGACCCCAAAGAGTAAGTATCAGGCTAGCCTTAAACAAACAATGCGGCAGCCATAGACAAGAAAATAAGTCCTAGACTGCCGCCTCTGTTTTATTGAACTAACGAACCCGTTAAGTAATAAATCTTGGCAATAAACACTGTAGCATACTGTAATATATTCCCACATCTAGGTATATCCCCTTTCTTATATCCAATTGAGAATATACAATCTAAAATGGGAGGGGTGGAGAATGGATAATCTTATCATTGAACCTATGAAGGGAATTGGCAAAATACTACTTGGTATGACTAAAACCGAAGTAGATGAGTGCCTGCAATATTACACGGACAAATACGAAATAACATATGAGAAAAATCCGCTATGTTATCATATGAGGGGTGCTATTCAATCCTGTTTTCAATTTGAATATGACTCTGGTGGTAAGGTCAAATTCATTCAAATATCATCTTCTATAAAGGATGTACTTAACTGTGTATTTCAGAATTTGGATGTATTTAACACAAAAGTCGAGGAATTGGTAGTAACAATTGATAAGATATCGAACTATGACCGTAATCACCGTGAGCTTGGTTGGACATATAATTATCCCGAATTGGGACTTTCTTTTTGGAGACCAAACATACTTAAGGAATCTGACATGCAAGAAGATTGGTTCAAGGAACTAAAACCATCCATTCAAGAGGATGAAAAAAGGAACTTATACTTTGAATGTGTAAGTATCCAGTGTATTAAGTAGAATACAACGGCTGTTTTGAGTCAGTTGGCAAAGAAGAAAATACAAAAGCAAAACTGTGTTTCCAACTGTAACTACTCAGATAAAGTAAAAGCCCTTAGAAAAAGGCGGCAGACAGGGACCTGAAATTAAGTCCTAGGCTGCCGCTTAGTTATTAAGTTAATCTGCCCGTTAGTTTAACGGCCCCAGTCTGAAACTTTATTATCCAGTCTAGTACTTTATTAATCAGTCTAAAACTTTGTTATCTCTGTACAATTGGCCCCCCATTATTCTATTATTTATATGCTAAACGCATATTGGTAAACTGGATCTTTTCTAAAGTTGTATTCATAAAGGGAAACCTCCGGCCACATTGTAGGATGTATACTTCTTCCGAGTTCAATCGCAAGTCCGGCAGGTCCAGCATAGAACAAGTGAATACGACGATACCTTTTCGCCGCTAGAAGCTCTTCGGTTTTATCCTTGAATAGCTTTTGTATTAATTTGACCTGATCCCTGTACAAAACACGCTTCACGCCGGGATTATTGATGGAGATCCCGAGATGATCGTACGGCATTTTTACAAGTTCCTCGACATCTTCTAAATGAACGGTTCCGCTAACTGAAATTGTGACTACAAGGACATTGCTTTCCCCTCGTTGGTTAATGGTGTGGGCTAACCCCAGGCCGTCGGTTGCTGCATCTTCCTGATTATTGTCAGATACCCAGATTTCATTATCTCTATCATACTGATAAATGGTTAGAGGTACTGTGTCAGTACTCAAGCGGCCAAGATGAATTAGAAGTGGGATCGGAG
>DASQMM010000150.1:0-10321 GCA_035645495.1 Brevibacillus sp.
GCTCCGGAAAACGCAAATCATAGCAGGTGGCCAATCCAACGTTTCCAAACGGGGTTTTGACCACACTGATCTCCTTGCCTGGCGTCAGCAATTGCCCTTCGGCGGAACCGTAGCGGAACAGGTGAATCTTACGGTAAGTCCCGATCAAGTCCCCCTCTGGATTGAAAAACAGGCTGGTATTGTAGTAGCTGTCGCCGTCTTTTTCCACAAAGCTGCCGGCGAACAGATGGGTCTGCAATGCTTTTGCCTTTTTTGCAAACCGCTCCACATACGGCCCGTCGAGCGGCTCTGCCTCGGCATGATAACGATCAAAGGAGAAGTAACCGGTAGCCCAGATTTCCGGGAGCAGAATCAAATCCGTACCCGTCAACCCATCCAGCATCGCCTCTACGCGTTCGATGCGTTGCTCCTTGCTCTCCGTATCCTTGATCTCCACTTGAATCGACGCAACCTTCATGACCGCCATCCCCTTTTTCTTATTCTGGCAAGCCGTAGCTGTCGAGGAATCGATTGACCAGCTTCAGCGGCTCATCATAGCCGTAATTGCGGAATGCGTACCCGCGCACAACGAACGGCGCACCATTGTAGAACAATTCGTATTGCTGATGACGTCCGCCAAATTCGGAGCCGACGATATCCCAGGCAAGTTTGAAGAGTTTGACTTTTTCCTCGGTGCTTGCATTCGATGAGCGAATGTATTTGCGAATATCGTCCTTGGTTTCCGGGTTGATCATTTCCTTGTACGAGGACGGTACCTGCAGAACGCCGCCGCCAGCCAGTTCGCGAATGATGGAGATGATTCGCGGATAGATGGAGTCCTGCATCCCGACTACACCGTACAAGAAGCGCGGATGAGGCTTGGCGATGCCTTTGTTATCGATGAGGCAGTTATACTCGGCGGCATAGAGGCTGCCTTCTACCTGAGCTGCAATAGACGCCAGCTCGCCCAATTTTTCCTGAACCTGCGGGAACTTGTCGGTTCCGTTCATTTCCGTCATTTTGCGGGCAACGCCCAACAGGAATTTCAGCTTGGTGACAAAGCGGATCTGTGCTTGCGTATTGCCCAGGATATGAGCAGGTGTCTCATGAAATTGCGCCCGGGTCAGTTCGATGTTTTTATAGACAAAAATCTGTTCCCACGGAATGAAGACATCCTCGAAAACAACCAGCGCGTCACTCTCGTCGTAGCGGGTCGACAATGGGTAGTCGAAGGTGCTCGGCTTATCCTGCGCGAAGCTGGGACGGGCGTAGAATTTGAGGCCCTGCGCATCGATCGGCACCACGAAGGACAGTGCATAATCCTCATCGCCCGGACGCAGTGGTGTGATGCAGCTTACAAACAGATGGTTGGAGACTGCGGAGCTCGTGCCCAGCATTTGGGAGCCACGTACGACGATACCGTCAGGCCGCTCTTCATAGACGCCGACTGGCAAGAATTTTTCCTCTTGCTCATGAGCCGCTTTGCTGCGGTCGATTTGCGGCGGGATGATGACGTAGGTAACGAACAAGTCCTGATCCCGCGCCATTTTGTAATAATCGAGAACATTTTGCTTAAACCGCTCTCCCCCCCGTTCAAACACCTCGGGATGCCCGGCGAACGATGCCAGGAAGCTCGCTACGTGGTCGGGGCTTCTTCCGGCAAAGCCGTTAGTGGCTTCGGCCCACTTGGTCAGAGCAATGCGGCGTTCAGCCAGATCTTCGCGACTGCGTGGGATCTTGTAGGCGATGTTTGCTTTTGTGCCATCTTCGGTTACATAAGTCATTCCGTTGGCTTCATCGGCTGCCATGTCATACAGACTTGCAAACGTTTTCACAATTCCGCTGAAAGCAGGATGGGTTGTGATGTCGGAAACTCGTTCTCCATTGATGTAGATGCAACGATTGTCTTTTAGTGAAGCGATATATTCTGCACCCGTTCTTACCACGGCTCTCTCCCTCTCTTTTGCAAATCTTTTGTAATTTCAGTATAGGAATACTGCATTATGTGTTGTGTATACATTAAATGCCCTAAAAAAAATTACACGTTGTGCAATGCGCCTCGAATCTCATCATCCAGTTGTTTGACCAACTCAGGCTTGTATGTTTTCACGAAGGCCGGCTCCTGCACGATCTTTCCGCCGTAAAACATGATGTCTCGCAGTTCCTTTACCTTGACCTCAATGAGCGCCATTTTGAGTGTAAGTTCTTCGGTTTTGCGAACCTTCACCGCCGCTTCCCCGCTGATCGAATACGAGCTTTCCAGGCCAATGAAGTTCAGGACGACTCGCGGATCCTGGTCGATAATCTTGACGAAGTCTGACTTGCTGTCAATCGCAAAGCGAATCGTACTCTCATCGGTTGCATACACCCAGGAGAGCGCCGTCGCATAGATCTGTTTGCTTTCCGGCTCCACGGCGCTCAAAAATACTACGGTCTGTCCTTGCAATACCCCGGCCAACTCATTCGAAAGCTGGGTTTCTACCTTTGCCATATGTCTGCTTTCCCTCCTACTCCTCCCATCCACGCAACGAGCTTTTGGTATTGGCGAGATGGTCAATGATGCTAGCCGCTGCCTGAAGTGCGTCCTTGTCGCTCAACGCTTGAATGATTGTCCGGTGCTCCTGCAGCACCTCGTTCATCCGATTTTTCTTTTTCACCGCTTGCAAACCAATCAGGGTGCTGAGATTGTGCAGGTTCACCAAAATCTGCTCGACCAATTCATAGTTTGCCAGCCTGGTAAGCGTGAGGTGAAATTCCTGATCGAGACTGATAAAGGAGACTTCATCCCCATTGTTCATCGCTTCTTCCTGCTCTGCACAAATCTCCTTAAGCATTTCAATCTGCGGCTTCGCAATCATAGAAGCCAGTTTCTGGATTACTTCGCTTTCGATGGATTTACGCAAAAGGAAGATTTGCTCCATTTCGTTCTTGGTCACCTTGCGAACCTTGAGTCCTTTTCGCGGAATGGAGATGATCAAGCCTTCCTTTAACAGATCCTGAAGGGATTCTCGAACAGGGGTTCTGGAGGTATTCAGAGTCTCGGCCAGCTTGACCTCGGTGAAAATCTCGTCAGCCAAAATGCGTCCGGTCAGGATGGCACTTTTAATCTCCTTGTACACTCGCTCTTTCGTTGTCTCTTCTTTAATAATGGGATTTAGATTGAATCGATTCATTCTTTCCACCTTGCTACAAGAGCCGCCTTTCTGTTGGGGCTTTGTTTTATGTATACACAATACTTTATGCTGTGTTCATTTGTCAATAAGAGTTTGAAAATTCTCGTAAAGAGGCGGCCGTCCGTCAGGTTACCTCCGGAATTGCCTCTCCCTCTTCTGTGAGCGCACGCTGCTGCTGATACTCTCTCACGGCTTTCAACCCGCTCGTCACAGCCACGAACATCACCAGGTAAAACAGCGAGACAAGTACCTCGAACCCGGTCGTCCATAGGAGCAGACTGATCGAATACTCTTCGTCCATTAATAGCTTCCGGTTCAGAAAGCTGTAGATCATATGGGAGAAGTAGTAAAACGGAATGAATGTACGCAGTCTCACTGCATGTCTTACGGTACTGGTATCGAGATGGATCAGAAAACGGGACATGTTCGAATATACGGTCCATAGTCCGACGATGTTATAAAACGGGATCAAGATCCGGCACAGCGCCCCGCCGGGAGTGATGGGATAATTCGGAGAGATCTCGTTATATTCCTTATGCACAAGAAAAATCCAGCCCAGAAACAAGATGGTCGTAATCACCGCCGAAATCACGGTAAATACCCCAACCAGGATATCAATCGTCAAAATGAAATCCAAATAAAACTCCTCATCCCACGCTTCCACCAGGCTGAGAAGAAAACTGACCGTAGAGCTCGCCAAGCCCACAATCAAAAAGACGAATAAATACTTCCCCCATGAATCCACTCTATCTTGCATCGATTTGCTCTCCTTCTCTATTCTTTACGGCAAATTGGATAAATACTCCAATGCCTCATCCAGTGTTTCTACCGGGACGATCTTCATGTTCGGATTCACCGTAAGCTTGTATTGTTCCGCTTCTTTTTGATTGCTCTCCCCTTCATAATACAGGGAGTAGACTTCCTCGTCTTTAGGCAGTAAAAAATGGGTTACTCCGTGCTCTTCGGCGGTCAACAGCTTTTCTTTGATTCCATCAATCGAGCCGACTGTACCATCGAACTCCATCGTGCCTGTTCCTGCGATCTTGTATTTGCCTCCTTGCGAAAAATCGATTCCGGTCTCTTCCTCCACAAGCCCGATGGCGACCATCAGACCGAAAGAATCCCCGTGATATTCAGCAGCTTGTTCCAGGATGCGGGAATACTTCTCGTCTTGCGAACTGTCGATTTCCTCCGAATATCCCGAAGCCTCGATCGCATTGGAGATCACGAACTCCTTGTAGACATCCCCCATCTCGTCCTCTTCCCATTCCCTCTCCGCTGGGGTCATAGGCTGGAATCGGACTGGCCGGTCATTCCCGAAATACTCCATTTGCACCAGGAATTTTTCCAGGTTGTTGTTCGTGACGCCGCCTTCAATATACGTAAAATAAACATTTCCATCAATGCCCAGATCCTGGATCGGCACGATATCGCCTGTCGCATAAAAGCTTTCATAGCGCGGATATCCAAGCAAAAGGGTCACCAACGTCGGGATCGCCAGCAGCCCCGCCACGACCCATTTTTCTTTTTTGGTAAACTTCAAGTTCATCACCTGTCAGGAGGATTCTTTTTACAGATTATATTAGAAAAACTAGGCTTATCGCCAGATCAAATAGCGAAAGCCTTCGTTTTTCTTATACTTTCATCCTTTATCGCGTCAGCGAAGTTTATTTTCTGAAAGTACAATTAAAAGACCCGAGACTGAAAGCCCCGGGTCTTTTACTTACGAATATGAACCTTTTGCGGCATTCATTCCTACTGAAAACGGCCCAGGGAGAACGCAGAGATGTCCATCTTAGCCTTCCCTTGCAGGCTTACCTGCATCGCGATCTCCCCGATGGCACTGGCAAACTTGAAGCCATGAGCGGAACAGGCCGAGACGAGCAGCACATGATCATGCTCGGGATGGCGATCGATAATAAAATCGTGGTCTGGCGTCCAGGTCACAAGACATACCTGCCCACGTTTGACTTTCCGGGAAACGGCCGGGAAAAAACGCTCTACCATCTGCGCCAATTCTCCCTCATCGTCTGGTTCCGAGCCAAACTCCCTGTTGGCCTCGTCGGGGTCTACTTCCTTCCCCGCATCGTGACTGCCGATCTTCAGACCCGAGCCTTGAATGCTGGGAAATCCGTAGAAGCGTTCACCCGGCATATCCATAAAATACGATGGAAAATGGCCAAGCCCGTACAAGGACTCATCCGCTTCGTACCAAACAGCGGTTTTACGGAAGGGCTGCAGAGGAATGGACAGCTCGCGCAGCAAGGAGCCTGTCCACGGACCGGCCGTTACAATCAGCCGAGCCGCATGGACATCTCCTTTATCCGTATGCACCGTCACGCTGTTTGGCTGATACGTGATCTGATGCGCTCGCGTGTTGGTCCAAAGCGTTGCCCCATGCTGCTGCGCCACTTTTCGATAAGCCCGGATGCACGCTTCGCTGTACAGCAGCCCGGAATTCGGTTCGAAGGCGCCAATCAGCTCATCACCGATCCGAATGCCCGGCCATCGCCTCCGTACTTCCTCCGCTTGCAAAACCTCCAGCGGCAGGGAAAATTCCCGCGAGCTCGCGATTTCCTCAGTGATAAAGGCAGAGTCCATGGTTCCCAGTCCCAGCACACCAGTCTTTTCGAACAGGCGCATCCCCGCCTCCTGCTCCAGCTCATGCCACAGCTTCTGGGCGTGCAGCACCAATGGCACATATTTCTTCCCTTCTCCGTATGCATGGCGGATCATCCGCGTATCCCCGTGATGGCTCCCCTGTTGGTGCGGCGGGTCAAAGGCATCGATCAGCAGGACACTTGCTCCCTGTTTGGCGATACATGCTCCTGCAGCCATCCCAATCGAACCAGCACCCAGGACAATGACATCGTAGCTTGGATTCAAATCAATCCCATCCTTTCACTCTGTTTGAAAGATTCTCAAAATAATGCTGATAAAAAAGGTCCCCTCCTTTTAGGAAGAGACCTGTATGAAAGGTTGTATCATTCACGTGCCGATTACCAGGCAGCTACCATGGAATCGCCGTATTTTTCTTCCACGAATTTTTTCACTTCGTCGGATTGATAAGCTTTCACCAGTTTTTGGAAGACAGGCTTATCTTTATCCGCTTCGCGAACTGCGATGATGTTTACCCATGGAGAATCTTTTGGCTCCATGTAGATAGCATCTTTCGTTGGAACCAGTCCCGCTTCGATCGCAAAGTTGGTGTTGATGACCGCAGCAGCCAAATTGCTCAGTGTTTTCGGGATGAAAGCAGCATCCAGCTCTTTGAATTGCAGGTTCTTCGGATTTTCTGCGATGTCGAGGACGGTTGCTTTGACGCCTTTGCCCTCTTTCAGCTTGATCAAGCCAGCACTCTCAAACAGAATCAAAGCCCGTGCACCATTGGTCGGGTCGTTAGGCAGACCGACGATGTCTCCTTCTTTCAGTTCGGAGATGTCTTTGATTTTTTCAGAGTAGATCCCGATTGGGAAGTTGAGAGTATTCGCCAGTTTTACGATATGTGTACCGTGGTTGGCGTTGAACTCTTCCAGGTAAGGCACGTGTTGGAACGCGTTGGCGTCCAGATCGCCTTTTTCCAGGGCTTTGTTCGGCAGAATATAGTCGTTGAAAGGTACCAGGTCCAGGGTCAGGCCGTCTTTTGCCGCGACTTCCTTGGCCACTTTCCAGATCTCTTCCTCCGAGCCGGACATGACGCCGATTTTCAGTGTTTCAGTCTGTTGTTCGGCTGCAGGTGCATTGCCTTCCGAAGCTCCTGTGTTGGTTTGCGGAGCAGCTTGCTGTCCGCCGCCGCAACCTGTTACCACCAGGGCCATGACCAGACCCATGAATAGAGACAGATATGATTTTTTCATGATTTCCCCCACTTTTTATTTTTCCGATTGGATAACTACGAATTAAATTATCCACATCTTTTCTAGTTTCGTCAATCCTTTTTCTGTTTATGAATCAATTGTCTTCAGGAAGATAGAATACAAGAAAATGCTTTGCGTGTCACCTGGTTAGGCGCTTTATCTAAATAAAGGACAATCTCTCCATTTTCTTCTTTGACTTCATAGGTCTTGATCGAGACATCGGGGGAGAACATCGCTTTGCCAGTCTTCAGGTTAAACTCCCAGCCGTGCAGCGGGCAGCGAATGATCTCATTGTGATGCGCGTAGACGTATTCATGCGGCTTGGACGGCAGCATTGTTCCCACCACCGAGCCGTACAACATCGGGACCCCCTGATGCGGACAACTGTTGCGAAACGCGTAGATGACCCCCTCTGCGCGAATCAGGCCGATCTCCACGCCGTTCACTTCCATCAATTGACGATTGCCCTCCTGCAATTCCTCTGCTGTACATACCACCAGTCGATGCTTTTCTTTGGCATTCACAGTCTGTCCCTCCTTCCCTTAGAACCGGAATGACTCCAGCGGATTATGATAAAAGATTTTGTCTTTCAACTCTTGCGGGAAATGCAGGAATGCCCGATCGATCTCATCCCCGTCCCAATGCGGGTAATCGCTGCAGAACAAGAGCATATGCTCCGCGCCGATCATCTGGATAATCTCAATCAGATCCTTGGGACGGGCTGGCTCCTCGATCGGTTGTGTGCCGAAGCGGATATTGCGGCGGATGTATTCGCTAGGCAGCATTTTCAGCCAGGGAACCTCATGGCGCAGCGCTTTCCAGTTCTTGTCCATCCGCCACATCGTCGGAGCGACCCAGGAGAAGCCGTATTCGATGAAGTTGACCTTCAGCTTGGGAAATTGCTCAAACACGCCGTCGCATACCAGGCTGATCACATTGCGCTGCCCGATCAGTCCCAGCGAGGTGTGCCATTCCATATAGGTCGAAGCAGGGCCGACACCTGCGGTCGCCGCGTATTCACCCGTCCCCTCGGAGTCTGGGTGCAGCACGATCGGCAGGTTGTAGGCTTCGGCAATCTCGTAGATCGGCCAATAGTGGCGTTTGCCCAGTGGGATGTTCACGCAATGCAGGTTGATCCCGACGATCTCGGGTCTTTTGCCGATGCGCTCGATCTCTTTGACCGCCATTGCCGGATCAAGCGGTGTAACCTCCATCGTCATCCGGTAGCGCGGGTCGCTTTTGACCCATTTGTCATACAGCCAATCATTGGCGGCAGACGTATATTTCGCCGCTACCTCGACATTATGAAAAGCCGCCATCGTACCGTGGCCGATGTTCAGGATGCCGTAGGTAGTGTTGCAGCGGTCCAGTAAATCCTGCGCCAAAAAAGCCGGATCGCTGCCGGGAATGTCGCCGTTTGGCGGAAAAGCGTCGGCACGCAGTGGGACGGGCAAGGGATTGGCATACGGAGAGGAAGGAAATTTGAAGGAGCCGCTGTTTTGCTTCGCCAAAGCGCCTTTGGCAAATTTCCCGATGTTCATGTATTGCTGAATCGACTCGTCAAGATACGGAACCAGCTCGTTGAAGTCACTTAATACCGGATGGATGTCGCAATCGATCAAGCCGCCTGTTCGTTTGGATGGAGTTACCATGCCCTCTTCACCTCATGATTTCGATAGATATTAGATCACGATCATTTTATGAACGCGTTCATAATTTTAGATGAAACTATTATCCCTCCAGCGAAAATCAGGGTCAAGAAGAAAAAAACGGACTATAGCGTCCGCATGATGGTTCTGATATATTTCATGGTTTTCTCGACTGCTTCCTGCGGATCGGCATCACGTCGCTTGTTCAGCACGGTAGTCATCATTCCTTCCCAGATCAGCACCGACATCTCATTCACTTCCGTGATCCGCTCATCGGAAAGCTCCCGCTCCTGCTTTGCCAAATCCAGCAAGGCCCGACTGCGCGAGGTCAGGTCCGGGTCGTACAGCATCGGTCTGATCTCCTCCGTGAAGCCGATCAGATCACTGGAGTAGATGGAGAAATAATGCTCCAGCATGTCCTTCGGCTTTTGCCCCAGATCCGCGATAAACAGCGCGTGGTAGATTTGCGGTTTGGCAAAAGAATGTTTGCAAAAGCACTCCCAGCTCAGGACGTATTTTTCCTCATAGGTTTTGCCCCGCTCCAGATAATCGGGAAGCTCTTGCAAGTATTCCTTTACAAATCGCATGGAGGCAAAGTAGATCAGATGGGACAGCTCCTCGAAGTAGTTGTAGATCGTCGAGCTGGTATACCCGGCGCGCTCACCGATCTTGCGTGCGCTAACCTGCTCCAGGCCCTCCTCCTCGATGATTGCCACTGTCGCGTCCACGAAATATTGGAGCATCCGCTTGATTTGGATTTCTCTTCTTGCCATCTGCGGTCTCCTTTCTGGTTTCTTTGATAGGTTGATTATAGCGTATGGGACGTAATAGTAGGGAAAGAAGGAAAGAAAAGCTGACAAAAAACGAAATGGTTTTTCGCCAGCTTCTTTGTATGCAATATCCCTATAAAATCTGGCTCAAGAAACGCTGCGTCCGCTCATGCTGCGGGTTTGCAAACAGCTGCTTCGGTGCCCCTTCTTCAATGATCTTGCCATCGTGCATCACGATGACGCGATCTGCCACTTCCCGGGCGAAACCCATCTCGTGAGTGACCACGATCATCGTCATCCCCTCCTTGGCCAATTCTTTCATCACGCCCAGCACTTCGCCGACTAGCTCGGGATCCAGCGCCGAGGTTGGCTCGTCAAACAGCATGAGGCTTGGCCGCATTGCCAGTGCCCGGGCAATCGCTACACGCTGTTTTTGTCCACCGGAGAGCTGATCGGGATAGACGTTCGCCTTATCTCGCAGCCCGACCTTATCGAGCAGCTCGTTTGCATCGGCAATGGCTTCGTTACGCTTGATTTTCTTCACGTGAACAGGTGCTTCGATGATATTTTCGATCACAGACATATGCGGAAACAGGTTGAAGTGCTGAAACACCATCCCGACATGTTCACGAATATGGTTTAGATTGTCCTTCTTCGGATCGATTTGCTTGCCATCAATATAGATCGCGCCGCTGTTTATCATCTCCAGAAAATTCAAGCAGCGCAACAGCGTGCTTTTCCCTGAACCGCTTGCTCCAATCAGAACGACGACTTCGCTTTTCTCGACAGTGAGATTGCAGTCTTTCAGCACGTGCAGATTGCCGAACGATTTGTTCAGTTGTTTGCATTCAACCATCGTCTCTTTCATGTTCTGCCCCCTGCCTTTTCGACAT
>DASQMM010000151.1:0-2739 GCA_035645495.1 Brevibacillus sp.
ACCACGAAATTGCAAACCGGATCTCTTACCTGATGAATCTGCAAGGCCCCAGCATGACGGTCGCGACCGCATGCTCTTCGTCTTTAACAGCGATTCATCTAGCGAGACAGGCGATTCTTAACGGCGAGTGTGAACTGGCTCTGGCAGGGGGGGTAAATCTTAGCCTGCACCGGAGCAAATATTTGATGTTAAGCGGGTTGAAGCTTATCGCCCCCGATGGCGTGGAGAAAACATTTGATAAAGATGCCAACGGGTATGTACCGGGGGAAGGAGTCGGCCTAGTCTTATTGAAGCCGCTGCGTCAAGCCATTGCCGACCGGGATCATATTTATGGTGTGATCAAAGGCTCGGCGGTCAACCATTCTGGCTCTGGCGCCGGGCATCACGTTCCCAATATCAAGGCGTTGGCCAAAGTAGCGGAGGAAAGCATCGCGCAGGCAGGGGTAAATCCCGAGCGGATCGGGTACGTCGAGACGCACGGCACCGGTACCGCACTCGGTGACCCTTTGGAGTTGCAGGCGTTGGCGAACGCGTTTGGCAAGTTTACCAAGCGAAAAGGCTATTGCGCTCTTGGCACGAAAGCCAATTTCGGCCACCTGGAATCCGCTTCCGGCGTTTGTTCGCTGACAAAAGTTCTGCTCAGCATGAAGCACGGAAAGATTCCGGCATGTGCAAATATTTCTCAAGTAAATCCGATGATTCCGCTTCATGAATATCCATTTTATATCCCGCAGAAAGCCGTAGAGTGGGAAAGAACCGACGGTCCCAGGGCAGCGGTCGTGAATTCTTTCGGGATCGGCGGCTCCAACTCTTTCATGGTGATAGAGGAATTTATCCACAAACCTGAACCAATTGAACCAGTAGATTCCAGTCGGCCGGAGTTGATCGTTTTATCAGTGAAGAAAGCGGAACTGTTAGCAGAATATGTCCGGCAGCTGGTGGAGTTCATCGATCAACATCCGGAAGCCTCATTAGCCTCGATAGCGTACACCTTGCAGACGGGGCGGGTAGCGATGAAGGAGCGGTTGGCAGTAGTGGCTGCCAATCTGCAGGAATTGAAAGAAAAGTTGCTGGAATTTTGCGCTGGAACAGGAGAGCCAGACAGCGTTTATAGAGGAACCGTTCCCACCAATCCGTCAAAAAGGCAGGACGGCGATGCTACCCTCTTGATCGCCAAAAGGGAATGGGCGCGATTGGCCACCATGTGGACGGAGGGGGCGGACATCAATTGGGAAGAAGCCTATCCAACAGGCAAACCACGGCGCATTTCGCTCCCTGTCTATCCGTTTGCCAAGGAGCGGTTCTGGATACCCGAGCAAGCGAAGGCAGAAACGGTTCCGCAGCCAAATGAAAGCCCTTGCCTGGGGAATCTATCTGGCGCCGTCTTCGGTTATACAGAGTGGCAGCGGCGCGAGGGAAGAGCGAAAACACCGATGGGGCCAGCATCACCAAACATACTGCTGTTTGCAGAGCATGACACGGCTCGTACCGCGCTGCGAGACTATGCGAATGCTGATGCTCAGATCGTGTTGGTGAAAACGGGTGAACGCTTTTGCCACTGCGGCGCCGATCTCTTTGAAATAAATCCTGGAAATCCTGATGACTACCAACAGCTGTTTGACATTTTGCAACAGCGAAACCAGTTTCCTGGAAAAGTATTCCACCTGCTCTCCGATGTGTATAGCGGAAGCGAACCGACAAAGCATGAAGATCGATTGCAGCGCGGCTTTTACTCTGTTTTCTTTCTGACTCAGGCACTGATGCGGCAAAAACGGCGAGAGCTGGTGCAGCTCTTGTATGTCTATACACAAAGCGACACCCACCCGAAGCCTGAGTATGCAGCAGTGGCTGGACTGATCAAGAGCATACGCATGGAGAATCCTAGATTGCTGTATAAAGGAGTGGAATTTGACAGAGCTATTGCCAGTACCGCAGATGAGGCGGCATCGCTCATGCAAAGATGCTGGCTCGAAAGCGAGTATGGTGAAGAGAAGGATGAAATCGAAATTCGCTACGACCAGAGTGGACGCTCAGTGAAAGTGAAGTGTGAATTATCACTACATCAGCCCGAACCGGAACCGTTCGCTTCCTGCGACGAGATAGCGCCCAAGCGAAACGGTGCCTATTTGATTACTGGCGGTGCCGGAGGAATTGGTATGGCATTTGCGACCTATCTGGCCAAACGGTACAAAGCTAATCTGATCCTGACAGGTCGCTCCTCCCATTCCAGGAAGACTGAAGAAAAACTGCAGCAGCTTCGTTCATACGGCGCACAGGTGCTTTACACGCCAGCCGACATTACCAGACCTTCAGAGGTAAAGGAGTTAATTGCCAAAACCAAGGCGGCGTTCGGTAAAATCGACGGGATTATCCACAGTGCTGGTGTCATTCGGGACGCTCTTGTGTTTAAAAAGACACACGTTGAACTGGACGAGGTACTTGCACCTAAGGTGTACGGTTCACTTTTGCTGGACGAAGCGACGAAAGACGAACGGTTAGATTTTTTTGTGATGTTCTCCTCCACTTCGGCTGTGTTAGGCAATATTGGTCAGGCAGATTATGCTTTTGCCAACCACTTCATGGATCACTTTGCCAAACAGCGCGACCTGTGGACGAAAGGAAACAAACGATACGGTAAAACGCTATCCATCAATTGGCCGTTGTGGAGAGAGGGCGGGATGAAAGTGGATGCGCAGACGGAAAGCATGCTGGCAGATGTGTTCGGCATGCATCCGATGA
>DASQMM010000152.1:0-10603 GCA_035645495.1 Brevibacillus sp.
GATGATTTTTCAGGAGCCGATGACCTCGCTCAATCCGCTCCATTCGATCGGCAAACAAATCGGAGAACCGCTCCGCCGCCACTTGGGAATGAATCGTCAGCAAGCTAAGGAACGGACAATCCAGCTTTTGAAAGAGGTCGGCATCCCTCGAGCGGAGGAAATCATCAACGACTATCCGCATCAATTATCCGGCGGTATGAGGCAGCGCGTGATGATTGCGATGGCGATGGCCTGCACGCCCAAGCTGCTGATCGCCGACGAACCGACGACAGCTCTGGACGTAACGATCCAGGCGCAAATCCTGGAACTGATGAAAAAGGTGCGGGATGAGCATGGCACCTCCATTCTGCTGATCACCCATGACCTGGGTGTCGTCGCAGAGATGTGCCATCGTGTGATCGTCATGTACGCCGGACAGATCGTCGAAGAGGCAGACGTCAAACAGCTTTTCGACGAGCCCAAACATCCCTATACGCGCGGACTTTTGGGTTCGATGCCAAGTCTGAACACCAATCAGGAGAGACTGGATGCGATTCCGGGAGCCGTGCCGCTTCTGCAGGAGATGCCTGCGGGATGCCGATTTGCACCGCGCTGCCCGGAGGCGATGGAGATCTGCCGCAACAAAAATCCGGAGTTGTTGACCATCTCGGATACGCAAAAATGCCGCTGCTGGCTGTACGGTGAGGAGGAAGCGCAATGACCCAACCACTGCTGGAAGTGAAGGCATTGACCAAGCATTTCACGAGCAAGCAAGGATTTTTCAACAAAGAAAAAGTAGTTCGGGCAGTCGACGGGGTCAACCTGACCGTCTATCCGGGTGAAACTGTCAGCATTGTCGGCGAATCGGGCTGCGGCAAGTCGACTACCGGACGCTGCATCCTCCGCTTGATCGAGCCAACGGACGGTGAGATCTGGTTCGAGGGGGAAAATATCCGCAATTTGAACGAGACCGAACTGCGCAAGGCGCGCCGCAATATGCAGCTGGTCTTTCAAGACCCGTTCGCCTCGCTGAATCCGCGCAAGACAATCGGTCAGATCCTGGAGGACCCGTTGATCGTTCACGGGATCGGTTCGGCAGCCGAAAGACGCAAGCAAGTGGAGGAAATGATCGGAATCGTCGGATTGTCCAAGCAGCAGTTGAACCGGTTTCCGCACGAATTTTCAGGTGGACAGCGCCAGCGGATCGGAATCGCGCGAGCGCTGATCCTGCGTCCCAAGCTGATTATCGCGGATGAGCCAGTCTCCGCCCTGGACGTATCCATCCAGGCGCAAATTCTGAATCTCATGCAGGATCTGCAAAAAGAATTCAAGCTGACTTATCTGTTCATTTCCCATGATTTGAGCGTGGTTCGCCATATTTCGGACCGGGTGGCCGTCATGTACCTGGGGAAAGTGGTGGAGGTGGCGGACAAGAAATCCTTGTATGAAAAGCCGACCCATCCTTACACGCAGGCACTGCTCTCCGCAGTTCCGGTACCCGATCCGCACCAGACAACCCAGCGCATTATTTTGGAGGGAGACATGCCGAGTCCGGCGAATCCGCCTGCGGGCTGCACGTTTCACCCGCGCTGCCGTCATTGCATGGAGATCTGCAAAACAACAGTTCCTCCGCTCAAAGAACAAACAGCCGGCCACTGGGTCTCTTGCCATCTGGAGTAACGAGAGCTTGTCGCGAGTATGAGAACAGAGGAGGGTGGAGTGAAGATGATGGAGAACTTGCAAGGTTTGATGACTGAGGAAAAAAATAGTAATACGGCGGATCTGGATTGTTTAAGCTCCAGAGAAATCGTACAACGGATGAACGACGAGGATAAAAAGGTTCCCTACGCCGTGGAAAATGTGCTGGATGAAGTTGCCAAAGCGGTAGACATCATCGTGGCTTCTCTGGAAAATGAGGGGCGTCTCTTTTACTTCGGTGCAGGAACGAGCGGCCGGCTGGGCATTCTGGATGCCTCGGAGTGTCCGCCGACCTTTGGGACACCTCCGGAGCTGGTGCAGGGTGTGATCGCAGGTGGACAGAAAGCCATGGTCCGCGCCGTAGAAGGAGCGGAGGATTCCGCAGAGCTGGGAAGAGATGATGTGCGCATTCACGGGGTTACGGAGCGGGATGTCGTCGTGGGCATCGCCGCCAGCGGTCGGACGCCGTACGTGCTGGGTGCGCTCAAGGAAGCCCAGGCGATCGGGGCCAAGACCATCTCTGTCTCCTGCAATGAAACAGCGATCATCAACGAAGGTGTCGATGTCGCGATTGGAGTGGTGGTCGGTCCAGAAGTATTGACGGGTTCCACACGCTTGAAAGCAGGAACAGCGCAGAAGCTGGTGTTGAACATGCTGACTACTGCGAGCATGATTCGATTGGGAAAAGTGTACGGGAATCTGATGGTCAACGTACAGGCGACCAACCAGAAGCTGCGGGAGCGCGTCAAAAGAATCATTATGGAAGTGACCGGCGTCAGCTACATGGAGGCGGAAAAGCTCTCCACACTGGCAGACGGGGATGCCAAAACGGCGATTTTGATGCGTTTGACCGGGACGAGCAGGGAAGAAGCCATGCGTCTGTTGAAACTAACCAAGGGAAGAATCCGGGAAGCGATCCAGCAGTACAGTTAAGAAAAAGGAGAGGAGGATTCCCATGTTGTCAGATGCGATAAAAGCTGAGCTTCGTACGATCGTCGGGGAGAAGAACTGCCTGGACCGGCAGGAAGCGCTGGTCGCCTATTCTTATGATGCGACGCCGATGCAGCAGGCTTTGCCCGACGCCGTGGTGATGCCCGCAAGCACAGCGGAGGTGCAAAAGGTCGTGCAGGTGGCAGCCCGCCATCAGATTCCGATCGTGACGCGCGGAGCTGGCTCCAACCTGTGCGGAGGGACCGTCCCAGTCGGCGGGGGAATCGTCATGAGCTTGCATCGGATGAACCAAATCGTCGAAATCGACGAGCAAAACTTGACTATTACCGTACAGCCAGGTGTTCGCACCGTCGATATTCATCACGCGGTGGAAGCAAAAGGCTTGTTTTATCCGCCTGACCCGGGAAGCATGGTCATCTCCACGATCGGCGGAAACATCGCGCTCAACTCTGGAGGGCTGCGCGGCTTGAAATACGGAACGACTAAGGATTATGTACTCGGTCTGGAAGCCGTATTGCCCAATGGAGAAGTGATTCGTACCGGGGGCAAGCTGATGAAGGACGTCGCGGGATACGATCTGACCAAGCTTTTGGTCGGGAGCGAAGGGACATTGGCGATCATCACGGAAGCGATTCTTAAGCTGATTCCCAAGCCGACTACCCAGCGCGTCATGCTTGCGATGTACGCAGACATGGAGCAGGCTGCTCGATCGGTGTCAGACATCATCGCCAACCGGATCATTCCCGGGACACTCGAGTTTTTGGATCAGGGGACGATACGCGTCGTGGAGGATTTCAAGCAGATCGGCCTGCCGACAGATGTAGCGGCGATTCTTTTGATCGGGCAGGACGGAGAAGCGGAAATCGTAGATCGGGACATGGAACGTATTGCCGAGATCTGCCAAAAGAATCAGGCGGTTCAAATCAAGGTGGCGAAGACAGACGAAGAAGCTGACGAAGTCATGACAGCGAGAAGAAGCGCTTTGGCAGCCCTGTCACGGATGCGCCCGACGACAATTCTGGAGGATGCGACAGTGCCGCGTGCCCAGATTGCACCGATGGTCGCTGCCATTCAGGAAATAACGGACCGTTTTGGACTCAACATCTGTACGTTTGGACATGCGGGGGATGGCAATCTGCATCCGACCTGCATGACGGATGCCCGCGATCATGAAGAGATCGAGCGGGTGGAGCAGGCGTTTGAAGAGATTTTCGCTGCCGCGATCGACTTGGGCGGCACCATCACGGGAGAACATGGTGTGGGTATCGTCAAGGCGCCGTACCTGGAATGGAAGGTAGGTGCTGCCGGGATGGAAGTGATGAAGGGCATCAAGCGGGCCTTCGATCCGCATAATCTGCTTAACCCCGGCAAAATGTTCGCCAAGGAATCTCGGAACAGAGTGGTGGTCAACCGTGCTTAAAGAAGCCTTGCAGAAAAATCTCGACTATGAAGAACTGGCGAATTGTATGCGTTGCGGCTTTTGTCAGCCCGCTTGCCCGACTTTTCGCGAGACTGGCTACGAGGCGGCTTCCCCACGCGGTCGGATTGCCTTGATGAAAGCCGTGGCAGACGGCGTCATGGAGCCGGATCAGGATTTTGTCGATCAGATGAATCTCTGTCTGGGCTGCCGTGCCTGCGAACCTGTCTGTCCGGCAGGCGTCCCCTACGGACAATTGATTGAGCAGACCCGAGAGGCGATTGAACAGGTGCAGGAGCATCCTTGGTATGTTCGCTTGGTGCGCAAGACGGCGTTCACCCATCTGTTTCCGCATCAGTCGCGGCTCAATCGGTTGGGTGGACTGCTTGGCTTTTACCAACGTTCCGGGCTTCAGACCGCTGTGCGCAAGCTGGGGATTTTGAACATCCTCCCAAAACAAATGCGAGAGATGGAAGCCATCATGCCGGATGCTTCGGCAAAGAGCTTGACGCAACGCCTGGGAGCGACCGTCATCCCGGCAGTAGGAGAGCGCAAGCGGCGTGTCGGAATGTTTCACGGCTGCATCATGGATGTTCTGTTTCAAGAAACCAACGTCAATACGGTCCGCCTGTTGGCAGAAGCAGGCTGCGAAGTGGTAATTGCACCAGGTCAGGTGTGCTGCGGCGCTCTCCATGCCCACAGCGGGGAGCGTGAAGAAGCGAAAAGCCTGGCCCGCAAAAACATCGCGGCTTTCCAAGAGGCCGAGGTAGATCTCATCATCTCCAATGCGGGAGGATGCGGAGCGTTGCTGCAGGAATACGACCACCTTCTCCACGACGATCCGGAGTGGCAGGAGCAGGCCAAATGGTTTGCTGCACGGGTCAAGGACGTAAGCGAGGTCTTGGCGATGTCCGCGGAGCCCCAAGCATGGGATCCCCTGCCGCAGCGCGTCACCTACCAAAGCTCCTGTCATCTGCGCAACGGCATGAAGGTGACAAAAGAACCCGTGAACCTCTTGCAATCCATCCCGGGCGCTACTTATGTGCCGCTGCGGGAAGGCGACCGCTGCTGCGGCTCGGCAGGAATCTACAATCTGGTGCAGCCGGAGATGGCGGGCAGCCTACTGGATGAAAAAATGGGTCATGTAGCAGCGACCCAAGCTGATATTCTCGTTACCTCCAATCCCGGCTGTCTGCTGCAGATGAAAGCAGGCATCAAACGAGCAGGACTAGAGGACCGGATGGAAGCCGTTCATCTAGTCGACCTGTTGGCGCGTGTGCAGAAAAAAGAGGCAAACTGAATACAGCCCTGATCGAATTCCCGTTCATTGTCGGGAGTTGATCGGGGCTGTTTTTTGTGGTCTTGCTCAGTGGAATCATAGATTTTGCTTGGTCTCATGGTAGACGTCAAGTGCAGCCTGGACAGCCCGCCCGAAGTGGATCTTAGCCCCATGGCGCTGCAGTACGGCTTCCAATGCTCCCAGCAGATGCAGGATGTTTTTCTTGCGGCAGCTGTAGCCCATGGTGCCGATCCGCCAAATTTTCCCCTTGAGTGGACCGAAGGAGCTGGCGATCTCGATGTGAAAATCTTCGAGCAGTAAGGCGCGGACCGATTCGCCGTCCACTTCATCGGGAATCGTTATGCAAGTTACGACCGGAAGTTTGCAGGCTGGGTTTCCGTAGAGCGTCAACCCCATAGCGTCAAGCCCGCGAACCAAAGCCTTTTCATGCAGTCGATGACGGGCAAACCGCTCCTCAAGCCCTTCCTCCAGTACAATCCGCACACCTTCGTACAGAGCGTACAGCATGGTCGTCGCTTCCGTGTGATGATTGAGCCGCGTCGGACTCCAGTAATCCATCAACTGGCTCAGATCAAAGTAGTTGCTGCGAATCATCCGCTCCTGCCTGACCGACTGCGTGTGCGGCTCCGCCAATCCCCGCTCGATTTTCTTTCGGTGGCACAAGACCGCCTCTACCCGTTCATTGAAGGTAATCGGGGCCATCCCCGAGGGGATCGACAGGCATTTTTGCGTCCCGCCGATGCACGCATCGATTTTCCAGTCGTCCACCTTGACCTGCGTCCCTCCGATGGTAGCGACGGCATCGACGACGAACAGAACATCTAGCAGGCGGCAGGCTTCCCCGATCGCTTGCAAGGGCTGGAGTCGTCCTGTCGAGGTTTCTCCATGCACCATAGCTACGATTTTCGGCCGGATGCGCTTGATCTCTGCAATCACCTGCTCTGGCTCAAAAACCTCCCCCCACGCCGTCTCCATCGTAGCTACCTGGGCTCCGTACCGCTCTGCAATTTCTACTAGCAGATGTCCGAACCGCCCATAGATTGGCACCAGCACCAGGTCGCCAGGTTCGATCAGACTGCACAAAACTGCTTCGATGCCTGCCCGCGAGGTTCCATCGATGGGGAAGCACCACTCGTTCTTCGTCTGAAAAAGCTGCCTCAGCATCTGCATCGTTTGATTCATGATGTGAGTAAATTCCGGATCGAATTGGCCGAGAATGGGAGTGCTCATGGCCCGCAATACTCTTGGATCTGCCTCGACTGGTCCCGGTGTCAGGATTGTGCGCAGGGAAGGAGAGAGTTCTTTGAACATGGGTACCACCTCGTTATTTTTAATTATCCCATACCAGGAACGTTAGGAAAGATTTACACATAGTGGAACCAAAGTCCTTTAGAGATGATAGAGATTTCAGTATTATTTTAATTTAAGTAAAAAAGTTTAATATAGTTTTAAAATTCTAAAACCACGGTTTTATTACAAATTCGTGATATATTAAAGACCTCCCTAATTCGTCACTAGTGTCAGCGGCCTTCTTGCAGATTTACATCATGGATAGTGAGGTGTCAGGATGAAACGATTTGGTTTAGCGATTCAAATTGTCGTTGGTCTCATTCTGGGTATTCTCGTGGGTGCTATTTTCTATGGCAACCCGGCCGTGTCTACCTACTTGCAGCCGATCGGCGATATTTTTCTTCGCCTGATTAAAATGATTGTCGTTCCCATCGTTATCTCCACGTTGATCGTGGGCGTAGCCGGTGTGGGGGATATTAAAAAGCTGGGGAAAATTGGCGGTAAAACCATTCTATATTTTGAAATCGTTACCACGATTGCGATTGTGATTGGTTTGCTCGCAGCCAATGTGTTCCAGCCTGGTGTGGGCGTAGATATGTCTAGCCTGCAAAAAACAGATATCCATACTTACGTGGAGACAGCCGAGACAACCCAAAGCCACGGATTTGTGGAGACGTTCGTCAACATCGTTCCGAAAAACGTGTTTGATGCCATTGTACGTGGTGACATGCTGGCGATCATTTTCTTCTCGGTTCTGTTTGGATTGGGAATTGCCGCTGTAGGAGAGAGAGGCAAACCAGTGCTTTCTTTCTTCCAGGGTGTGGCGGATGCCATGTTCTGGGTCGTGAATACGATCATGAAATTTGCTCCATTCGGGGTATTCGCGCTAATTGGGGTAACCGTATCCAAGTTTGGTCTAAGTTCACTGATTCCTCTGGGTAAACTGGTTCTGCTGGTTCATGTTGCGATGATCTTCTTTATTCTCGTGGTTTTGGGCATCATCGCCCGGATCAGCGGAATTCGCATCACGCAGATCATTCGCATTTTGAAGGACGAGCTACTGCTTGCCTACTCGACTTCCAGTTCTGAGACCGTTTTGCCAAAAATCATGGAAAAAATGGAGAAGCTGGGATGTCCGAAGGCGATTGCCTCGTTCGTAATCCCGACTGGGTACTCGTTCAATCTGGACGGTTCCACGCTGTATCAAGCACTGGCAGCATTGTTCATCGCTCAAATGTACGGGATTCACATGCCGATCAGCGCTCAGATCACGTTGATGCTCGTCTTGATGGTGACATCCAAAGGGATTGCCGGTGTACCGGGCGTATCGTTCGTCGTTCTTCTGGCTACACTCGGTTCGGTCGGTATTCCACTCGAAGGGCTTGCCTTTATCGCGGGTGTTGACCGACTGATGGATATGGCTCGTACCGTGGTAAACGTAGTCGGAAACTCTCTGGCTGCCGTTGTCATCTCCCGCTGGGAAGGACAGTTCGACACAGCCAAGGCCAAGAAGTACATCAGTGAGATTTCAGGGAAAGCCGCTTAACACAATGTTGATTATATAAGAAGAAAAGGCGTGTTTGGGCTATGAAAAGCTCAAACGCGCCTTTTTTGGTTTCATGATCTGTCTTTTTTAGAGTAAAATGCGGGAGAGGATAAATTTGGAAGAGGGGTGATCCTGCATTGAGAAAATCATTTTTGCCCGTCTTTCTCTTTTTTTTCGTCCTAGGTTGCAGCTCGAACGCAGAGCCGGAGACTGGACTGCCGTCAGAGATTGAAAAAAAGATGGAGGAAAAGATTCAGGTAGAAATCGTAGTCCCAGAGGTTGCGAACTATCAAGTCAAATACGCGGCAATCGACTATCCGCCGTTCATAAACGATCAACCCATTGAAGGCCCTCTCATGGCCAGAATCGTATATACGGATCAAAAGGGAGATTTAATTACACTTACGAAAGAACAACAAGAGCACATGATAAAAGGAAGACAACGGGAAGTCTTTTATGGTGAGTACACAGGTAGGCCCGCTATCATCCTGGAATTTAGCACGATGAAAAATTCTCTTGCCGACGCAGAAACCTTTCAACTAGAGGAAATAACCGTGGAGTACAAACGATGGGAGATAGAATCAGGTACGTACATGATCTATTCCTTCAACTATGAAAATGCCGCATATATGGCAACGATTTTGCTTTACGATACATTTACGGAAGCAGAAGCGGAAGCCTTTCTCAAAGAATGGATCCAAGGCCTCAAGGCTTGAATCTTTCACTCAACTCAGAAATGAGCAGGAAAGCTTTTGCTCGATCTCGAAGGAAGGAAGGGTAAAAACAGATCAATTCGGAGGATAGAAAATGAGCGATAAAACATACAAAGTCGGGATCATCGGCGCAGGGGTGATGGGAGATCGCATGATTCAAGCCATTGCGAACCACTCCCGATACCAGGTGGCGGCTGTCAGCGACGTATCGGAGGAGCGAGCCCAGGAAGCGGCAAAGCAGGCGGGAGATGCCGCTTGGTACACGGACTATCAGGACATGCTGGATGACATGCACGTCGATCTGGTCTATCTGGCTGTACCGCCCAAGTACCATCATCCGATAGCCTTGGAGGTATTGAAGCGCAAAAAGCATCTGCTGTGTGAAAAGCCGTTGGCTAACTCGCTGGCAGAGGCACAGGAAATGCTGGCAGCGGCAGAAACGGCGGGGGTCGTCCATGCGATGCACTTTCCGATGTACTACCAAAACGTATTGCCGCAGATGATGGCCCGTCTGCCAGAGCTGGGCACGATTCGCCGCATCGATATTCTCACCCACTTTCACCAATGGCCGCGTCCCTGGCAGCAGGTGGCATGGCTGGCGGGACGGGAGCAGGGTGGATTCATACGAGAGGTCCTGCCCCATTTTGTCCATCTCACTTATGCGCTGTTTGGAGATATGCAGGTGATCCGCTCCGATGTGGATTACCCAGCCGATCCCGAAGCATGTGAGATCGGCGTAGCAGCTTATCTGCAAGGTGCCGATGGGACGCCGATCACCATAAATGGCCTGGCAGGAATCGCCCACAAGGAGCACCTCGATTACCGCATTTATGGGACCAAGGGGACGTTAAGCCTGGTAAACTGGACGAACTTCCACTTCGGAAAAGAGGGAGAAGTGCCCCAGCCGGTCACCATCCCTCTCAACGAGCGCCTGATTCAGCTTCTGGACGAAATGGTGAAGAAGATGAACGGGGAAGAGGCGAGACTCGTGACCTTCGAGACGGGTGTAAAGGTGCAGAAGGTTCTGGAGGATTTGCTTGGTAAGTCCTAATACAAAATGAGAGTGCATGAAGCACTCTCATTTTTTTAGTTATTTCATTTTTGATAGCTATAAGCTACGAGGGAGAATCAGGTTTCCGGTCGCAGCCCATTGCGTAGTCCCACCCAGCGGAGCGACGATTGGCGGGAAAAAGAATCGCAACCTTGTGTTACTCCGTAGCGTTGGCTGCTTTTGCGATTCCCCGCCAAACGTTGCGGAGCGGACAGTCCAATCATCCTTGCGGACGAAGAACGGGGCAAGACGGGAAACCTGATTCTCCCCTCTACAGCCGCGATACTCAACCCACCCAGCGGAGCGACGATTGGCGGGAAAAAGAATCGCAACCCTGCGTTTACTTCGGAGCGTCAGCTGCTTTTGCGATTCCCCGCCAATCGTTGCGGAGCGGACAGACAAATCATCCTTGCGGACGAAGAACGGGGCAAAGACGGGAAACCTGATTCTCCCCCCTACAGCCGCGATACTCACCCCACCCAGCTACTGCAACAGCTTGCTCTGCATCAAAAAATCAATAAACGTCCGCATGATCCCATGAAACGGTGTATCCTTCAAATAGATCAGCTCAAAATTGCGGTTGATCTGCGGCAGGTTCAGTACCCCTACCTCGTGTAGCTCGCCACTTGCCAAATCCTTTTGGATAGAAAAACGAGGG
>DASQMM010000153.1:0-3850 GCA_035645495.1 Brevibacillus sp.
ACTCCTGGTTTTCTTTGCGCAACAAATGCATCGCCAAAGGCTCGATGTCGTCCTGACGCTGACGCAGCGGTGGTATGTAGATGGGGATGACATGCAGCCGATAGTAGAGGTCTTCGCGGAAACGGCCTGCTTGAATGGCGGATTCCAGATTCACGTGCGTCGCTGCGATCACGCGGACATTGATGGCAATCGGTTTGGTTCCTCCGACGCGGACGATTTCTCGTTCCTGCAAGACGCGCAATAGTTTGACCTGCATCCCCATCGACAATTCGCCGATTTCATCCAAAAAAATCGTCCCATCGCTTGCCTCTTCAAACAGGCCCCGCTTGCCGCCGCGCCGCACACCGGTAAACGCCCCTTCTTCATAGCCGAACAGTTCGCTTTCCAGCAGACTCTCGGAGATGGCGGCGCAATTGACACGGATAAAGGGCTTGTATTTTCGTGCACTCTCGTTGTGAATGGCATGGGCGAAAAGCTCTTTTCCCGTTCCCGATTCTCCCCTAAGTAAGACCGTGGCCGGTGTCATGGCCGCCCGCTTGGCTTGTTCGATCGCAGCATGCATCGATTCGCTGCGTCCGATAATGTCCGCAAACGTGTACTTTGCTTCCAACGTACGAATGATGCGGTGCGCCTTTTCCAGCTCCTCTGTCAGTCGCTTGAACTCGGAAATGTCGTGTACAACCCCGACACTCCCCTTCAATTGGCCGTCGACGAGGACGGGTGCGACGTTGACAATTACATCCTTGCGCTTGGACCCTACCTTCATAGGCACTCCGCGAACGGCTTTTCGCGTTTGGAGCACTTGCATATGCATGCTCTCGCCCTCCGAAATATCGACGGTCGCCGGTTTTCCGATGACGTCCTCGGGCGTTAGTCCCGTCAGCCTCGTGTACGCCGGATTGATCATCAGCCCGTTGCCATTCTGGTCCACGACCGAGATCGCCTCGTCGGAGCATTGGATGATCGCTTCCAGCATGCTTTGCAATTCTTTCAGATCTGTAATTTCCTCCGCCAGCGCCATCACTTCCGTACTGTCCCGGAAAATGGCGACTGCCCCGACGACCGTTCCCCGCTCATTTCGCACAGGCACCCGATTGGTAATAATGCGCGTCTTATTGGGAAGGATTTGCTTCTGGTTCAATTCGGGCTGACCAGTCTCTAATACGATATGTAACCGGGTGTTGGGGATGCGCTCTTCTACCCTAGTATCCAGCACAGAAGCGGCATCCATCCCCATCAATCGTTCTGCTGCCTTGTTAAAAAGCGTAATGATTCCATGGCGATTGACGCCGATAATGGCATCATGTGTTGAGTTGAGCATCGTTTCACGTTCCCGCTGATTTTGCATCATGGCTGCAATCAGCTTATCTCGCTCGCGAATCAAGCGCATCACGATCCGCGTAAAGGTGCCGGGGATCAGTACTGTCTTTTCCGGCTTCAGACGCCTAAGACACTCGTACTCCCGAACATCACCGGTCGCTTCCAAAATGACATCCAGATCATCGTCCAGGTAATCCCGATAGTCCGTGTCTACCTGTATCCCGAAGGATCGGGCCAAGGCAAGTCCTGGTGCATCCTCACTCCGATCCACAACCGCGACAATCTTCATCCGTTCCATCTGATTGAGCATCCGCAGCAGGGCTGTTCCGCCCCGTCCCGCTCCTACGATCAGCAGCTTGTGCATGGCACGCCCCTCACTTTACCCTTACTCGCTATCCATTGTACTCCAATGAAGCATGGATGGACAGGCGATCTTCCCTAACGTGCGCTCGCTCAATGCTTTCCGCTTCTGGACAAGCCACAGGGCATCCGCTATGATGAGAAAAGGAATAGACAGCGATCGTCGTTGCATCGCCGGGTGAGAGTCCGGCCATGAAGAAAGGTGTGAAACACCCTTGCTTGGTCAAAAATTAATCGCGCTTCTGATCATGGTGATCCCTGCTGCCATCGCCATGTTTGGAATCAAGCTGATTCGGGATGCCTTTTTCTTTTCCATGGACCCGGATGTCGGCTTCTTATGGGGAAAACTAATTCTCGGGATCCTGTGCTTTGCGATCCCGATGGCGTTTATAGCAGGCTTTATCTTGCATCACGAGCGCAAAAAAAATCGGGTTCAGCCGCGTTTTATGATCCCTGAACCGGAAGATGATGAGTAAGAGTATGACATGACGTCAGGGAGAACCAGGCATTCAGGTGCTTGGTTCTTTTCTATGATTGGCCATTTCGGCCGATCTGCCCCAGCGGTCCATCCGCTCCAGCCACTTGACGCGGGCGATGATCTGGGAAAACGAGACGAATTCAGCGAGCACATGGAGCAGGACAAAAAACAGCAGCAGCAATGCTTGTCCCTCCCAGGAGAGACCCCGAATCAGCGCAAAGCCAGCCGCGAAGCCCAGGGCATTGGCTCCGGTGTCTCCGAGCATGATCTCCCCTCTGGCATCGTGACGGAACAGCAAAAGGGAAGAGACGAACAGCGGAGACAGCCAGATCCAGACAGACAATTGACTGAGGTCGCTCAGGGAGAACAGGGAAACGATCGCCCCGAACAGGAGAATCAGCCAAAAAACTTTAATTGCCCGGGCTGGCCGCAAGTCAAACAGATTGAGCAGATTCGCGGAAACAGCCAGCAGACAAGCCGCGAGCAGCCACATGGCAAAAGAATCGGTCAACCCGTACGCGACTACCATGGCCGTGCAGCCTCCACCCCACACCTTCCACAAGCCACTCGTCACCTTTCGTTCGCGCCACAGCACGCCGAAATGACCGCGAAAGCCCTTGGCCTCCTTATCCAGGGAAACATCGTCCAGCCAGCCCCAAAAAGCCATCGACACAAGTCCCGCCAACAGCAGGCATCCCTCTACCAGAAGCTCTATCTCTACCTGCTTCCATCCCCAGTAAGCGAGTAGCGCTGCCCATGCCGCCACACTCGACACGACGAGTACCAGCCCTCCAGCAGTCACCACTTGCAAGCCTTTATAGTTTGTTCGGGTCATTCCCCTGTCCATCAATTTTTGCTGGACAACAGGTAAAAGCGGCCCCTGCAACAGAATGGGAATTCCCAATCCAAGCACCAAGGCCGTTATCCATTCCGCGCCCATATTTGTCCCTCCCACCACTTACGGCAAAGGGTTCGACCGATTGCCAAGAACTCTTTACCCCGATGTCGGTAGCCAGACCAATCATTGCCTGTTTCTCGATGGGAAAACGACACGGGAATCTCCATGACCCGATACCCTGCCCGAAGTGCGTCCACCGTCATTCCTACCTCGACGCCAAAGCCGCCATCCAGCTTTCGCAAGTGATGCAGAAGTTCGCGTCGAACCGCTCTTTGTCCAGACAGCGGAGCATTCGGCTCAAATCCGGTCAGATAGCGAATGCCGTGATAAGCCAAGCCCTTGGCCAGTCCCATGCCGACTCTTACTGTTGGTCTGGGCAGTACGGCGACAGCCAGATCACAACGATCCTCCAAAACCGGTGCCAGTAGATGGACTGCCTCCCCGGCGCTTTCCCTCAGATCCGCATCGAGCAGCAGGATGATGTCACCTGTCGCTTGCTGCCAGCCAACCTGCAGCGCAGCACCCTTCCCCTGATTGGCGGGCATAGGAATGACCAGATCTGCCCATTGTTTCGCCAACTCCCGCGTGTTGTCTGTGCTGCCGTCATCCACGACGATGACTTCTTCACTGATAAATCTCTCACGGATTGCCCGCAGAGTCGCACTGATCGTCTCCGCTTCATTGTAGGCCGGGATCACGATGCTAACTCTTTTCATGTTCGATCCTCATTTCAGCAAGGAGTTTTTGTACTTTCTCCAGTAATTCCCATTGGGCCGCAGGTGTTATTGGCACCT
>DASQMM010000154.1:0-2555 GCA_035645495.1 Brevibacillus sp.
GCTGTCGATCTGAAGACGTTGCCATACCCTGGCTTCCCGACGGACATGCAGTCGCAAATGATGGCGCTCTTGCTCGTATCGGAGGGGACCAGCATCGTGACGGAGACAGTCTTCGAGAATCGCTTCATGCATGTCGAAGAATTCCGCCGGATGAATGCGAACATCAAAATCGAGGGACGCAGCGCGATCGTCGAGGGCGGCAGCAAACTGACGGGCAGCAAGGTTGCGGCTACAGATTTGCGCGCTGGTGCGGCACTGGTTCTCGCAGGCTTGGTCTCCGAAGGTGAGACGGAAGTGACAGCTTTGCACCATATCGACCGCGGCTACGTCCACTTTGTGGAAAAGCTGCAAGCCTTGGGCGCAGATGTGGAACGCTATGTCCATCAAGAACAAAAACAGGAAGCAACCGCTCCTGAGCCACTGAAAATCAATTTTTCCCCTAATTTTGCCTAAGCTTTAAGGTTTAGGCGACTAGTAGGGGCAAGCGAAAGCTCTCTCTTAGCAGAGAGCTTTTTTGTACTCTCCCTTCTCTCTCACTCTCTCGTTCTATCGCCTGCGGAAGGTACATAGACTGGAAGTGTCAGCACGAAACGGGGAGGATAAGGAGCATGAAACGTTATCTCGTCATGTGGTTAGTCGCTTTGCCAGTCTTGCTCGTATTCATGCCAGCTGCTCTGGTCTATCTTTTTCCTTCTGGTTTTCAGGAGGGAACGGAAGGGGTGGCAGTCGTCTCGCAACCGCAAAACCAGGCTGTAGTGGAGCCCGGTTTGGAAGTGAAGGTATACCGTTCTGAGAAGAAAACGGTGGAAACCTTGCCGCTCGAAACCTATATCACAGGCGTCGTAGCAGCCGAGATGCCCGCAGAGTTTGAACTGGAGGCGCTCAAGGCACAGGCGATGGCAGCAAGGACGTATATCGTCCGCAGGCTGAGCGAAGGCAAGTGGCAGGATGTCCCCGAGGGGGCGCATGTGATGGACACGGTCACTCATCAGGTGTATATGGACACGGAGCAGCGCAAGCAAAGGTGGGGCGAGCAATTTGAGTGGAAAAACAAGAGAATTGAGCAAGCCGTGCAAGCGACTGCGGGCATCGTCCTGACGTATCAGGGCAAGCCGATTGATGCGACCTTCTTTTCGACCAGTAATGGCTTTACGGAGAATTCAGGAGAGTATTGGGAGCAGCCCATCCCGTATTTGAAGAGCGTAGCCAGCCCCTGGGATATCGATTCTCCCCGCTATCAGGAGACCGTTGTCTATTCGACCGCAGAGCTGGAAAAAAACCTGGGCGTAAAGCTGGCTCAGGAGGCTTCGACCAAAGGCTCTTGGTACAAGATCATCTCTACCACGACAGGAAATCGAATCGGACGGATTCACATCGGCGGCAAGGATTTTACTGGGCGCGAGATCAGGGAGAAGCTGAATCTCAACTCTTCTTCTTTTACGATGGAGTTGCGCGGGAATCAAGTGTATATCACCACCAAAGGCTATGGGCATGGGGTAGGCATGAGTCAATGGGGAGCAAACGGAATGGCCAAGACGGGCAAAAATGCGGAGCAAATCGTGAAGTACTACTATCAAGGAATAGACTTGCAGAATTTCAAGCAAATCATCCCGGTCTAGCAGATAACGGATAATTTTTTAATTTTCCCTCCTCTCTCAGGTTTATACGTCAAAATTCTGGCGATACTGAGGGATGAGGTGATGAATAAAATGGAAGATCAAAAAAATCAAAATCAACCGATTCCATTCCGAAAGTCCAGTTTTTGGAAGAAGATGTTAGGGAAGAAATGGGCGTTTCCAGCGATCTACATCGGCGCCGCAGCTATCATTCTCGCTTTTGTGATGTGGTATCAGGGTAATGTCATCCAGACCGTCTCCGAGTTGACCAATCCGGCGGACGGAGTAGTGGTGACCAATCCAGCGGAAGGTACCACGAATCCTGAAGCTGGGAAAGAAGGCGACGATGCAGTACCCGTAGCTGGAAGTGTCGAGCCGCTTGCATGGCCGATAGGCGCAGGAGTTCAGTACGAACAGGGCATGGGCTTCTATGATGAAGAAGCAACTGCAGATGTGCAGGAAAAAGCGTTGATCAAGTATGAGAGTTCCTACTTCCCACACACTGGGATTGATCTCAAGGCTGTAGACGGCCAAAGCTTCGATGTCGTTGCAGCCCTGGCAGGGAAGGTAACCAAAGTGGAGAACGATCCGCTGGTTGGTCGACTCGTAGAAATTGAGCATGAAGGCAACATGGTCAGCGTGTACCAAAGCCTGGAGGACGTTTCGGTCAAACCGGGTGATGAAGTGACGCAAGGGCAGGTGCTCGGTACAGCAGGACGCAGCGAGTATGAAAAAGAAGCGGGAGTACATCTCCACTTTGAAGTACGCGTCGATGGAAAACCGGTCAATCCGGAAAAATACCTGATTCAACCCGAAGCGAAAAATCAATAATGACGTGAAACACCTGTAAAAGCCCGTCTTTTACAGGTGTTTTTTTTGCATTTGTACAAACTGTGAAAAAAAGTTGCGGCCGTGCTGGCTTGTCAGGCTTGGAAACGT
>DASQMM010000155.1:0-3636 GCA_035645495.1 Brevibacillus sp.
GTGATCGGCTTGATCATCAGCGTTCCGATCATGGTGTGGGGAAGTACAATGATTCTTAAATTCATGGAACGCTTCCCGATCGTCATTTTTATCGGGGCTGGAGTACTTGCTTATACCGCCGGAAGCATGGTCACCAATGAAAAATTGCTCGCTCCGTTCTTCGCAGCCTATCCGTGGGTAAAATGGGTATTCATCGTGGCAGTAGTAGTTGGGGTGCTCTTAATCGGCCGCATGAAGAACCAGAAACAAAAAAGAATGGCCGAACAATCCTAAGCATAGAAAATACAAAAAAATGCCCGGACGCCATCATGAGCGTTCGGGCATTTCTATTGATTTCGCCAAAGCGGGGGTACTTGCGTTTACCTAGCCATCGCCCGCATGAGCTTGCGGCTAGATTTTACCATGCGATTGACATCTTTCATGGAGAAAGGCAAACGGTTAAAATTCAACGAAAATCCTCGTCTCTTGCGACGTGGGGCCATCAAATAACCGATCAGAGCGACGATCCCGCCAGTCGCGACAATCCGCATCAGGCTTCGAATGAACATTCGCGGCCACCTCCATAGGATGTTTTTTTCGCCAGACTACATATTGATCTGAGCTGCCGCAGTCTGCTCCTCGATGAACAAATCATTCAAGGAATGCAAAGAACCGTCCTCTTCTACTTGGTAGACGGAGGCAATCTGTTCGTTGCTCACGCTCATTTCAATATAGCAGTTCCAGCAGTAATACTGGTTGGTCCCAATTTTTCCGACGTCTTTCGAACTGCAGTTCGGGCAAATGACACGCATCACCTAAATCCTCCCTTTCACGCCTGGATACGAACTTAGTCCGGCACGATCAGGTTTTCTTCCCCGACAATGACAGAAGGTGGTGCGGAAAAGCGTTTTCGCCCTTCAGTGACATCCGCAATCCAACCATTGGATAGTTCGTACCCTACAAGTTTCTCCCAGTTTGCAGAGAAGTAAACATCTTCCACTCTGCCCAGGATGTTTCCGGAAGCGGTAACGACCGCTTTCCCTTTTAGTTTTGTCTTTCCCGTCACGATGCCGACAGGTTCGATACCGGCGAGATCAAGCAAGGGAGTGATTGCGTCTTTTCCCGAAACGGTCAGGCATGATTCGCCGACCGCGTGAATCCGTTCGGAAGGAATATAGGTGCCTGGGTGGAACCAGCCCTGTTCGCTCAGCAAGACTCCTCGTACATGCCAAGTGGGGTCGCAAAGAATGTCACGGACGGTGCCGATCGTCTCTCCGGTCTGAAGACACATGACGGGCAAACCGACTACATCCAATGCCTTGCGCATGTGGGACATCCTCCTTCCGCCTTTTTAGTATCGGCGAAAGACAAAGGCTCATTCGGCGCAAATGGTTCCAACCTACACTTGCTTTAAGCGCTCTTCCAAATAGCTGTAACTGACTCCTTCCTCATCGGTCTGCACGGCTGCCAGGAATGCTTCCGGCTCCCCGCACATGATGAGAAATGACTTGCTGCGTGTAATGCCGGTATACACCAGCTTTCTGCGCAGCATCCGGTAATAACTTTTGACAAACGGCATAATCACAATCGGAAATTCACTACCCTGCGATTTGTGCACGGAACAGCAGTAGGCAAGCGTTAGCTGATGATAGGCGGAACGCTTGTACACTACCTCCCGACCATCAAAATTGACGACCAGCATCTCTTCATTTTCCGCATTCTCGTTGGGGAAAAATATCGCTACGATCTCACCCATATCACCGTTGAACACATGTTCTTCGGCGTTGTTCACCAATTGCAGCACTTTGTCCCCTGTCCGAAAGGCTGTTTCCGCGAAGGTAACCTCCCGCTTTTGTGCGGTTTTCGGATTGAACAGCTCCTGCAATTCTTCATTCAATCGATTCACACCGGCCATCCCCTTGTACATCGGGGCGAGGACTTGTACATCTTTGGCCGTATACCCTTTTTTTACGGCTGCCGCACAAATTTGTTTCACTGCTTCCGGCACTTCTTGTGGCGAACTTGTGAAAAATCTCCGATCTTGCGTCGTCTTCAACAAATCCGCCGGCACTTGACCCTGCCGTACTTCATGTGCCAGCTGAATGATCGTCGATTCCTGTGCCTGCCTGTATATATCCTTCAATTGGACGAGCGGCAGCAGCCCAGATGTGATCATATCCTGCAGCACATTGCCCGGACCGACAGAAGGAAGCTGGTCGGGATCGCCTACAAGAATAATCTGCATCTCGTCGGGTATGGCCCGAAAAAGCTGGTTAGCAAGCCAAATGTCCACCATCGACATCTCGTCTACGATTAACAGTCTTCCCTGAATCGGATGCTCTGCGTCATGCTCGAAGCTTTCGCCTTTATAGCCCAGCAGCCGATGAATGGTCATCGCGGGCAATCCGGTCGTCTCTGTCATCCGTTTGGCAGCTCGTCCCGTTGGTGCGACTAACAAGATGGGGAAAGGATTATCTTCTCCGTATTTTTTCAAATCAAGAGAGACGCCATGCAATTGGGCAAAAACACGGCAGATCCCACGTATGACCGTCGTCTTTCCCGTTCCGGGTCCACCAGTCAAGAGCATAAGTCCGCTGGTAATGGCCCGCTCAATCGCATCGCGCTGGGTGTCAGCATAGGTAATCCCCAGCTCGTCCTCCACCTTGCCCAGGGCGCTGTAAAACTCTGACACAGGAAATGTGCCGAAATCCTCACGCTGCGCAAAATGGCGGAGCCGCTTCGCCAATCCAATCTCTGCAAAAAACAGGGAAGGCAAGTAGATGCGTTCTTCCTCCCAAGCAACCTTGCTCTGGACGAACAACGCTTCGACCGCCAGTTTGATTTCTTCCTGAGTAAACGCATGCCCTCCGCACTCATCCAACAACCGCTTTGTCTTTTCACACAGTTCATCTACTGGGACGAACACATGACCTTCCGAGTAAGAGGATTCTTGCAGCACGAACAACGCAGCAGCCTTTGCCCGTTCTTCGGAGGAAGCGGCTATTCCGGTCGCACGGGCAATGTCGTCTGCCCGCTTAAAGCCAATGCCCTGGATGTCTTCGATGAGGCGATACGGCTCCTTGGTCAAAACGTCCATCGTCTCCAGCTTGTAGTGCTGATAGATGCGCAGCGCCAAATTGACTCCGATCCCGAAGTCGTACAAAAAAACCATGGCGCTTTCCAGCGAGCGATGTTCCATGACCGAATCGTATATCGTTTTGGCCCTTGCCTCCGAGATCCCTGGCAACTGTGCCAGACGCTCCGGATTTTGTGCGATGATGGAAAGTGCATCTACGCCCAATTCTTCAACAATGCGCTTTGCCATTTTCTTACCGATCCCCTGGAAAAGCCCACTCGCCAGATATCGCTCTACTCCAGCCGCCGTCTTTGGCGTTTCCCGTTCATACCGCTTGGCGACGTATTGTTGTCCATATCGAGGATGTGTCTTCCACTCCCCGTAGAAGGTGTATCGTTCTTCCGGATGAGGACGTGGAAAATTCCCGACGATGATGACCTCGGAATCCTTGATGTTCTCCGAGGTCTCTTCTATCTTTAGACGGATAATTCCGTACCATGTTTCTTCGTTGTAAAATATTTCTTGATTGACATATCCACGAATATATGTTTCAGAAAACAAGGAGATTTGTTGTTGCTCCT
>DASQMM010000156.1:0-1759 GCA_035645495.1 Brevibacillus sp.
TTTATGCCAAAGTGGCTACTCCGTATTTCTGTCACAGCTTTACTCTTTAGTCTGGTAACAGGGTGCAGTACGACATCGCCCGACACAGCAAAACCCGCAGATGGTACCCAGACCGTCGCTGAACCTGCAGCAGCCGAGCCCATGGTGTTGAACTGGAGCATTCCGGGTGAGCCGCCGACACTTGACCCCGGCATTGCATCCGACGCGCCTTCCATGGATATGATCAATCTGGTGTTTGAAGGGTTAACCGCCGTCGATCGCCAAGGGGAGATGGTCAATGCAACGGCAGAGAGCTTCACCCAATCCCCAGATTTCTCTCATTACGTCTTCACCATCCGCAAAGACGCCAAATGGAGCAATGGCGATCCAGTCACTGCCCATGACTTCGAGTACGGGATCAAGCGAAACCTCGACCCCAAGACTGCAGCAGACTATGCTTATCAATTATTCTATATCAAAGGAGCCGAGGAGTATTACACAGGAAAAGGCTCGCTGGATGACGTCGGGGTCAAGGCAACGGACGACTACACGCTCGAGTTCACCTTGCGCGCGCCCACTCCCTATTTTCGTGAGCTGACGTCTTTTACCACCTATTATCCGCTACATAAAAAGACCCTTGAGAGCAATCCAAACTGGGCGAATGACGCCAAAACCATCGTCGGAAACGGCCCCTTCGTGATGGATGTCTGGGAGCACAAAGCCAAGATGGCATTCAGCAAAAGCCCAACCTACTGGGATCAAGCCAACGTCAAACTGGACAGCATCGAGATCGCCATGATCGAAGACCCCAACACAGCCTTGTCCATGTTTGAAAACGGCGATCTGGACTGGGGCGGGTACCCTGCCTTCAACTTGTCGCCAGATGCGATCGGGAAGCTGAAAGCGGAAGGCAAAATTATCGTGGCGGACAATCCGGGTACACGGGGCGTTATTTTTAATACGACCAAACCGCCTTTCACCAATAAAAAAATCCGTCAAGCCTTCGCCTATGCGATCGATCGACAAGAGATCATCGATGGCATCCTGCAGACAGGAGTCGCGCCCGCTTTCGGCTGGTCCCCTGTATCCATGGGCCTGAACCCGGACGGCTTCTTCAAGGAAGACGCGGAAAAGGCGAAGCAATTGCTGGCAGAGGGCATGCAGGAGCTCGGACTGAAAGAGTTCCCCAAGCTGACGTACTACTATGATGTCGGCGACACAGACAAAAAGATCGCCCAGGCCCTGCAGGACAGATGGAAGCAAACTCTCGGCATCGATATGGACATTCGCACAGCCGAATGGAAGGTCTATTACGCCGATGTCCTCGAAGGAAACTATCAATTCGGCATTTGGCTGTGGGGCGCAGATTTCAACGACCCGATCAACTTCCTGGAGATGTTCAAGGACAAAGATGGCGGCAACAACGTCGTCCGGTTTGACAATCAGGAATACCGCGAGCTCTTGAATCAAAGCTACTACGAAACAGACCCGGAAAAGCGCAACAAGCTGATGTTGGACGCCGAGAAGATTTTAATGGAAGAAATGCCGGTCGCACCGATCCACTTCCGCGGAAATCCCTATATCAAAAACGACAAGGTGAAAGACTTTGTGATTCTTCCGCTGGGCGGCTCCTACTTCAAGTACGCCTATGTAGAAAAGTAAGCGCAGATGTGAGCCCGATCAAAAAAGCCGATTCCCCACTAAAGGAGGAATCGGCTTTTTGCCTTTTTACATCGAAAGATTTTCGCTTTGCCCTGCTTTGCGGTTGCTGCGGGACCAG
>DASQMM010000157.1:0-3406 GCA_035645495.1 Brevibacillus sp.
AACAAACCTGAAGAGGTTGCCACTCCACTGATCGAAATCGACGAAACTCCAGATTTTACAGCCCAAAAGCTGACAGAGGTAGAGGAAGAAATGCTCACGGCCTATCACGAGAATTTCGCAACAACATCTTGGTATCGAAAAGAGTTAACAGTGCTTATCAGTAAATGGGACGATGATTACTACAAACTAAGTCTATTTACGGAGATGCCCGTTTCAGAGGAAAATAAGAAGACTGCAAGCCAACTGGCAACTCCTTTCTTCGGGATGGCAAATGAACAGGGCGCGACACTTCAAGGGCGTTTGCACGCCATTGAGGTGTACGGCAAAGAGAATGAGCTCTTGCAAGCAGTTAAAAACCCCATAGCAAACTAAAATGATGAGACGCTATCTGGCGTCTCTTTTTCGTTCCAAAGGAGGGAGGGTCGGTTTGAGTGCAAAGGATATTTCCAAAACGCTTGTCCTCAAGGATGGCGTAACCGCTTCCCTTTCCAGGATTGCAGCGGGCACTGTTCGCTATAAGAAGCAGCTAAAAGAACTGAAAGACCAGGGGATGGATACCTGGAAGTCGATTAAGAGTGGAGCTAAATCTGCTGCTATCACAGCGGTTACGGCCACAGCCGCCATAGGCGCCGGGCTGATCGGCCTTGGGATACACGCCAGCGCTAGTGCCGAGACTGCAGAGAAATCTTTCGGTATCTTGCTGAATTCCGCCAGAGACGCCCAGACAATGGTTTCCGATCTCCGAAAACTGTCTCGTGAATCGCCGTTCGAGTTCAATGGGCTGCAGGATTCAGCGAAGATGTTACTCGGAATGGGATATGCTGGTCAAGAAGTCATGCCATTGATGTATACCTTGGGTGACGCCGTAGCTGCAACAGGTAGAGGGATTGATGAGCTCAAGGGGATTGCTTTGGCACTCGGCCAGATCAAATCCAAGGGTAAAATCAGTGCCGAAGAGATGAACCAACTGGCAGAGCGCGGGATCCCGGCCTGGTCCCTGTTGGCAAAAGAGATGGGTAAGTCGACAGCAGAGGTCATGAAGCTAAGCGAGAACGGCAAATTGTTCGCGGACCAGGCCCTTCCGCTCATCATGAAAGGGCTGAAAGATCGGTTCGGCGGATCAATGAGGGAAATGTCAGACACATTTACGTACACGCTGGCGAACATCAAGGAAACAGCCATTCAGATGCTCGGAGGGCTGACAAAGCCCTTGTTCTTGGAGATCAAATCAGACCTGCAGAGCATCCAGCAACTAATGGAGAGCAGCTCTGGCAAGCAGTGGACCGAGGAACTGTCAAGCGGGCTGGTGAAGATCTACCAAGGCGCGAAGGCTGTGGGCCAATCGATATACTCCATTTCCATGTTCATTACAAATAACTGGTCCTGGATCGAGCCTGCAGTATGGGGAGTCGTTGGGGCATTTGCAGCATTGAAAACCACAATTGCCATTTTGACGGTGAAGCAGCTCGCGTTGAACCTTGCCATGACAGCCAACCCAATCGGCTTGATTATAGTTGGTATTGGGGCACTGATTGCCGTAGGTGTCGCGCTTTGGCGTAACTGGGATGTCGTAAAAGTAAAATTGGCAGAAGGCTGGAATGGCATGGTGGATTCCGCTGAGTGGGGCGTGAACATGTATATCGGCTATTCCAACACGATCTTGCGGGCGTACAAGTATATGTTTGATTCTATCGTTTGGATCGGAAAAAGCGCGTGGAATCTCTTGATTGAAACGACCGAAACAGGAGTCAAGAGGATGCTTGAGCCGTTAAATATGGCCTTGTCAGCGATGGGTCAGCAAACAGTAGACGTCAGCTTTGCAGGAGCGAAGTTCTCTAATGCCGCAGCCCCTAAATGGGATACTAGCTACTCACCAATCCCGCAGCTAAATCTCCAAGGCCTTAAAGCGAAGGTTTCGTCAGGATCTGGTGTCAAAGAGGATCTTGACCAAGCGCGTAAAGAACAACGGGACTTGCGAAAAGCAGAAGCTGAACGCAACAGGCAACTGGAAAATGCTCTCAATGCAAACACTGCTGCCCTTACCAACAACACATCAGCGACAGAGAAAAACACCAAAGCCCGTTTAAAAGACGATCAGAGTCCGACAGATCTGGCAGATAGTCTTCTTGGACGCATTGAGCGTCACATCTGGGCGACATAGGGGGTGCGGCTGTGATTAATGTGTTTTTATCCATAAACAACAACGCGGAGGTCATGCAGCTCCCCGTTCCTCCTCCAGATTATGACGTCCCATCCCCCTGGAACAATGAGCGGGTGGATGGGTTGCAGCAGACACTCAACCGCATTGGGTTAAAAGGGCTCCGGTCCATTGACATTAAAAGTTTTTTCCCCATTCGGGATTATCCGTTCTTACAGAATCGTAGCATGTGGGGGATGGCCTATGTCGACACTATCGAGCGCTGGCGCGACATGCGGATTCCGATCCGTTTGGTTATCGTTGACTCTAAAGGAGCCCAGTCGCTCAACATGGCCGCCAGTATTGATCATTTTGAATGGGGCGTCAAGAAGGATGGAGATATCTATTATACCCTGCAGATGACTGAGTTTCCGTTTATCAGTACGGCGAGGTGATCGGATGTTTCAGCTACTTTTGATAAAAAATGACGGACAAAAAAGTTATGATATTACTCCACTAACTGGCGGTATCACTTGGGATTCGAACCTTTCAATGATGGCAGCTATGGAGTTCGACATAAACTGGACTGACGCAAAACTCTTCCCTGTGAACCCCTGTGATCTGGGGGACGTGGTGATCTTGACTAAAGATGGACAAGAGGTACACCGGGGGATCATTGTAACCGAGGGCAGACCCGGAAGAGAAGCGATCAGGTACCGGGTATACGACTATGCCTGGTATCTGGGTAAATCGAAAAGCGTGTATCAGTTTAATAACATGCCAGCTTCTCAGGCGATAACGAAGATTCTTGCTGACTTCGGCATGTTGATCGGCAATGTTCCAGACATGGCTACGCTGATAGATGAGATTTACCTGGAGAAAAGCCCGGCTGAGATCATCGATGACATCTATAAGCGGCACGAACGGGCGTCGGGCAAGCGTTACAACGTAGAGATGCGTCAGGGGAAAATCTACTTTGAGGAAATGAAAGATCTGGTGATCAAGGGAACGTTCAAACTGGCCGAGAACATCGCACCAGAGGACGTGCTGACCAATCCCCTCGGGGCTGATCGAACCCGATCGATTGAGAACATGCGAAATCGGGTGAAAATCCTTATCGAGCGAGACGATGAGGATAAATCCAAACCAAAGTACGAGATTGTAGCAACAGCACAAGATGAGGGCTTGATCCGGAAATTCGGCTTACTGGAAGATGTGTACAAAATCGATGCGGAAGACGAAGCGAAGGCCAGAGAGGTAGCGCGGATC
>DASQMM010000158.1:0-1970 GCA_035645495.1 Brevibacillus sp.
GATGTTCCATCAGCTGCAAGAGGGCGAGGATTATCCATTCTTTTGATTGCTGCGATCGTGTACCTGCATTCACTGTCAAACGCGACACATCCTTGGTTTTGTCCATTTTGGCTGCATAGAAAAGGAAAGGAATTGAAAAGACGCAAAAAAAGGTTTAGTGTTACAATTGTAACATTTGAGTTGACCCATGCGCACGGGCCTATTTTTTTAACATTTTTTAAATGATAATGATACTCATTGTTATCTAGAGCGGTATTTGGAGGAGGAAGCCAGATGTTGTACAGAAGAAAGATGTGGATGTCAATCGCGTTGATTATGACCGTATTGGCAACAGGCTGCGGGGGCACCTCGCAACCTTCGGCACAACAGCAACAGATCGCATCGCAAAACAATCCGGCTGAAAGCGCTGAGCAGCCGACGGGAGAGGAAACACGAACCGTCACACATGCGATGGGTAAAACCGTCATTCCAGGAACGCCGCAGCGAATCGTCGTCCTGACTACTCAGGGCACGGAGAGTTTGCTCGCGCTAGGTATCAAGCCGGTGGGAGCCGTCAAATCGTGGATTGGCGATCCGTGGTTTGATCACATCAAGGATCAGATGGACGGGGTAGAAGTGATTGGAGACGAGGTCCAGCCCAATGTCGAATTGATCGCGAGTCTGAAGCCGGATCTGATCTTGGGTACGAAGGTTCGCCAAGAGAAAATCTACAGCCAGCTCTCCGCAATCGCGCCGACGGTGTTTACCGAAAATCTGGGGGACAGTATGATCGACAATTTTTCCTTGTATGCAAAAGCGTTGAATCGTGAAGAAGACGGCAAAAAGGTGCTCGAGGAATTTGAGAAAACCATCGCGGAAGCCAAAAGCAAATTGGGAGACAAAACCAAGCTCGAAATCTCTCTGGCTCGTTTTCAGGCCGGCAAAGTAAGAGTGTATTACAAAAATAATTTCGCAGGGGTGATCCTGGACATGATGGGCTTTGCCAGACCTGAAGCGCAGAACAAAGATGAATTCACAAAGGATCTCGCCAAGGAACAAATGGCTGAGCTGGATGGCGATATCTTCTTCTACTTCGCTTCTGACCGGGAAGGGGATGACGGAGCCACGAAGACTGCCCAGGAATGGTTGGACGATCCGCTCACACAAAATTTGAAGGTGAAGAAAAACGGACATGTCTACCAGGTAAACGAAGCGATCTGGAACTCCGCAGGGGGAATCATCGCAGCTGAATTGCTGGTGAAGGACATCGAGAAAATTGTATCCGAAGTCCAACCGTAACCTGATAAATGTGACGTCCTCAATCTACGGGTTGGGGACGATTCCTTTCCGAGGTTGTTAGAAACGAAAAGAAGCGACCCCTCGCTTCGCAAGAGATCGCTTCTATTACGTGTAGTAGATGGTACGCCTGAAGGGAATCGAACCCCCGCACATGGTTCCGGAGACCATTGCTCTATCCACTGAGCTACAGGCGTAGAATAATGATGCCTTTCCATTATAAAACATTCGCCAAAGAGTTGCAATGGATAAAGCTGGTCTGAGCGTATTTTTTTCATGTGTGTGAACTTTATTGCAGAAAAAGGGCATTCTCACGAAGAGAATGCCCGGCAATTTCCTTCCTATTTGTCGAAGTGCTTCACGATATCGTCCAACAGCATGTTGGCTGCGAAGATCCCGCCGCTTGTGTTCCAGATCACCTCGTTTACTTGGAACACCTGATTGTTTTTTACGACATTGAGGTTTTTCCAGAGCGGGTCATTGACCCATTCTTCTTTATAGGCAGCAGCATCTTTGTCTTCGTAATCGGATACCCAGTAGAACAGCACGTCACCATCGGCCAATGTCATTTGTTCCTTGGTGATCACTTGCATGAATTCGTCTTTGTCCTGGGCCGCAGGACGTGCGAAGCCCAGTTGATTGAACAGGACACCTGCGAATGTATCTTTCATATACAGACGCACTTTTCCATTCAG
>DASQMM010000159.1:0-3118 GCA_035645495.1 Brevibacillus sp.
ATTGCAAAACACCAAGGGATACCTGAGGCAGACGTTCCGCAATGGATGCATCCATATGTACTTGTAGCAACGTTCATTCCCCCGAACCTATTTTTGGTAGTATACCAAATTTTTTTTGTGGAAGCGACTAACCTTCGTTACAATAGAAGAGAACAGGAGGGATTCCCTGGAGATGACAATGCGTGAAGTTACGATTTATACAGACGGAGCTTGTTCCGGCAATCCAGGACCTGGTGGTTGGGGCGCAGTCCTCATGTACGGACAGCACATCAAGGAAATGTCCGGAGCAGAGCCTGACACGACGAATAATCGCATGGAGCTGCAAGCTGCCATTGAGGCCCTTTCCCAATTAAAAGAGCCTTGCAAGGTTACGTTGTACAGTGACAGCGCCTATTTGGTCAACTGTTTTAAGCAGGGCTGGTACAAAGGCTGGCTGAAGAATGGTTGGAAAAATAGCAAGGGACAGCCAGTGGAGAACCAGGATTTATGGAAGGAACTGCTTCGTTTAATGGATATTCACAAGGTAGAGTACGTCAAGGTAAAAGGCCATGCCGACAACAAGTGGAACAACCGCTGTGATGAGTTGGCGACAGGAGCGATCAGACAGCTGTGAGCGACCAGCAATACTGGGAACAGACGAAGCAGGCCATCAAGGAGTATGCCAGTAAGATCGGAATCGACAAGATTGGCTTTGCCAGCGCGGACCCGTTCGTGGAGCTTCGCGAGCGGCTGGTTGAGCATCGGGAGAAGGGGTATGAATCTGGGTTTGAGGAACCGGATCTGGAGAAAAGGACGCAGCCGGAGCGCATTATGGAGGGCGCAAGATCGCTCATCTCCATTGCTTTGGCATATCCGTCCAAGCTGGAGAATCCGCCAAAATCGGAGCCAGGAGCATATCGTGGCATTCTGTGCCGAGCGGCATGGGGCACGGATTACCACCATGTTCTGCGCGACCGGATGGACAAACTGAGCCGTTTTATTCAGGAGCTGGAGCCGGGAGCGAAAATCGAGTCCATGGTCGATACGGGTGCGCTCTCCGATCGGGCAGTAGCCGAGAGGGCCGGTCTGGGCTGGGTAGGGAAGAATTGCGCGTTGATTACACCTGAATTCGGCTCTTGGGTCTATCTGGGAGAATTGGTGACCAACCTGCCGTTGCCTCCCGATCAACCCGTAGAAGAGGGGTGCGGAGACTGCAACATCTGTGTTGACGCTTGTCCTACTGGCGCTTTGGTGCAAGGCGGTCAATTGAACGCGCAGCGCTGTGTCGCATACCTGACACAGGTAAAGGACTTCATCCCCGACGAATTTCGGGCCAAGATCGGCAATCGGCTCTATGGATGTGACACATGCCAGACCGTATGCCCGAAAAATCGCGGCATTCACTTTCAAATTCATGCAGAGTTTACGCCAGATCCGGAGGTAGCCAAACCTCTGCTCATCCCGCTTCTCGAGATGAGCAACAAGGAGTTCAAGGAGAAGTTCGGGATCTCTTCTTCGTCGTGGCGGGGGAAAAAGCCGATTCAGCGCAATGCGATCCTGGCACTTGCCCACTTCAAGGACCGCTCGGCTGTGCCACACCTCGTCCGATTGTTGGAAAACGACCCGCGACCTGTTATCCGCGGGACGGCTGCCTGGGCTTTGGGCAAAATCGGGGGCGAGGATGCCCATGCCTCGCTGCTTCAGGCAAAAGATCGGGAAGAATCCCCAGAGGTCTTGCAGGAGATCGACAAGGGATTGGACATGCTGAAAGCGGCGCGCTGATTGTACGGATAGCGCGTGTGACAAGGAGAAGGAATCTACGGGAGCAGGAGGTAGGTTGGATGACGAATACATTGCGTTATACCATGATGGACTCGCCCATTGGACCGTTGTTGCTGGCTTCTACGGCAGAGGGATTATGCTTTATCGAGTTTGGCGAAGAGCCGGATAGCCTGCCGTCCCTGCAGCGTTGGAGCAAAAAGCACTTTCTCGGCATGACGATTGTGCCTGACGATGAATCCAACGGGCAAGAAAAAAAACAACTGCAGGAGTACTTTGCAGGAGAACGGGAAACATTTGATTTGCCTTATGTCTTGCATGGAACGCCGTTTCAAAAAGCGGTCTGGACGGAGTTGAGCCGGATCCCGTATGGAGAGACGCGCTCCTACAAAGATATTGCCTTGGCGATCGGTGCCTCGAAAGCGGTCAGAGCGATTGGCGGTGCGAACAACCGCAACCCGATACCTGTCATTATTCCGTGCCACCGGGTGATTGGGTCCAACGGCTCTTTGGTCGGGTATGGAGGAGGCCTGTCGATCAAGGAACATCTGCTCGCCTTGGAAAAGGTACTGCTTACTTTGCCCTATCCTTCCAATCAAGCCACTCGTTAATTCGGGTGGCTTTTTCTTCTGAAAGGCTTTTCCCTTACATATTCTGCTATATAAAAGCTGACAGCGGCCGCATGATTCACGGCATAAGGCAGGCGGAGATACGAAGCGGAAAGGAGAGGGGAAGCAGCAGATGGACTGGAAGGGATTTATCCAGAAGTACTTCGATGCTGTTCATTGGTCGTGGTTGGACGGCAAAATTGAACGATTAGCATCTTTTTTTAGCAGGGAAGGGAAAGACAAGACAGGAGAGTGGGAGCGTCTGACGCGAGAATACAGTCAGACAGTAAGCCGAGGGGCAAAAATCTATGCGGTGAGCGGACGGGTCATACCATTGTGCTGGATGGAGACGGAAAAAACGCTGGAAGTGAGCTTGGTCTGGCGGGGAGCACGCCATTACCGGATCGGAAATCAGCGGCATGAAGAGGTAAGCTCACGTGTGATGACGCTGCGTTTGAACAAGGTAGCAGATGATTCGTGGGTCATCGCCGAGACTCGTGAATGGAAGGGGGACGTAAAAGCCGAGGAAGCAATGGCGAACAAAGAGGAGCGGGAAGCAGCCATCCAGGAAGAGGAGACAGCCGCAAAACCGCTCATGGTGGTGTACGGTGCCAAAGGGTACAATGCGCGCAAGGCTGTGGAGTACGCCGAGCGATACTGGAACACGACCAATCCGGTCTACCCCCGTTTCAACGATGACTGCACCAATTTTATCTCGCAATGCCTGCATGCCGGAGGAATCCCGATGCTTT
>DASQMM010000160.1:0-6144 GCA_035645495.1 Brevibacillus sp.
ATGAAGATGGATCTAGCGAGCAAGCAGGAATGGTTTTCGGAGGTAGAGAGTATCTGCCAAAGCAAAGCGGAAGAGTTTGCTTTGCTTGGCTACGACAATGTCACGGCCCAGGATATCTGGGAATGCGTCACACAAGCATACAAAGAAATCCCTCCGTTGCACCGGATGGTAAACGACATTTTGTCATTAAAACCGAACAAATACATGAACTACCTCATGATTCAAATGTATCGCAATTCATAATGAAACTTTTTTCCGATCTTTTCGTACACCATCTAGATACGCATGACGGGAGATGGTTACCATGATTCGCCTAGCCTGCAATAATTGACACTTTTTTTCATCGTTCGCTATAATGGGCATATTGGTTTTCGTCTAGGACGGGACCCTTTGAGGAAAGAGGGGTATTACGACAATGGTGAAATGGGGAAGATTCGTCCTGTTCTTGGTTGTTGTGGCTTTGTTGGGCACATTAGTCGCGACGACGACCAGAGATGTAGCAGGAAACATTACGCTCGGTCTTGACCTGCAGGGCGGGTTTGAGATTTTGTACGAGGTAGAGCCGCTTGAGGCTACGCATAAAGTTGACATTGAATTGCTCAAGGCAACTGCGTATATGATTGAGAAACGGATTAATATCGGGGGAGTGGCAGAGCCGGTCATCGTGACAGAATTGCCCAACCGCATCCGTGTTCAGATTGCTTCTCAGTCTGCCGATCAGGACAAGCTCAGAGAACTGATTGGCAAGCCCGCTGTACTTACTTTCCGCGATGAGGCGGGAAATATCATCATGGACGGCCGTGACTTGGCTCCCAACGGCGCTGCTGTTGGCTATGATGATCTGAGACGACCGCTGGTTACAGTCAAGTTTTCCGATCCGAAGAAATTGGAAGACGTGACACGTGCAAACTTGAAAAAGCGCATGGCGATTTATCTGGATGAGAACATGCAAACCAATCCGACCATCCAGTCTGTGATCGCCGGAGGAAGTGCGCAAATTACCGGTGATTACACGCAGGAATCCGCTCAAGAGCTGGCGGATCTGCTCAACTCCGGTGCGATGCCTGCGAAGCTGATTGAAAAGCAGGTAACCTCCGTAGGGGCTTCTCTGGGTAAAATTGCTTTGGAGAAAACGATCTATGCCGGTTACGTCGGAGGAGCTTTGATCATCCTCTTCATGCTGTTTGTCTACCGCATGCCTGGCTTGATCGCCAATATAACATTGGCTGGGTTTTGTTTTTTCTGTTTGGTCGTGCTTGACTGGATGGACGCGACTCTTACATTGCCGGGGATCGCTGGCTTTATCTTGGCGGTCGGGATGGCTGTTGATGCGAATATCATTACGTACGAGCGAATTCAGGAGGAAATCCGCTCCGGCAAGACGATTCTTTCGGCTTTCCGCGCGGGTGAGCGCCGTTCTCTCGTGACGATCCTCGACGCGCACATCACGACGCTGATTGCGACAGGGGTACTGTTCTACTTTGGTACAAGCTCGATTCAGGGCTTTGCCATCGTGCTCGCCATGACACTCATTGTGAGTATTATTACGAACGTGTTCGGGTCTCGTTTCCTGCTCTGGCTGGTAGTACGCTCCAACATGTTTAAAAAGCCGTTCTGGTTCGGAGTAAAGGAGAGTGAGATCGGTGAGCTTTGATAAAGACCACACAGTGATTCGATTTGACATCGTAAAAAATCGCCGGAAGTTCTTCCTGTTCTCCGGAGCGATTATCGTCCTGGGCTTGCTGTTTTCTCTGTTCCAGGGATTTAACCTGGGCGTTGATTTTCAAGCAGGGACGCGGCTGGATATCTATGTCGGGAAGGAATTCGCCTCTGCCGATGTGGAAGCAATCCTGAAAGAAAAGCTGCCGGAAGCCAAGTTCTCCGCGGTGACGCCATATGGTACGAATCAAGCCTACACCCGTTTTGACCAGACGGTGTCATCTGATAAATTGATGGAGATCGAACAAGCGCTGAAAGCGAAATACGGGGATCAGGTAACCAAGCAAGTCGCGACCGTAGACCCCAGCATCGCGCGGGAGATGGTCAAAAAGGCTGCAATTGCGGTCGCGATCGCATCCCTCGGGATCATTGTCTACATCGCGTTTCGTTTCCAATGGCTGTTTGGTGTCGCGACGGTGGTTGGGCTGGCGCATGACGTCATTATTCCCATCGCGCTGTTTTCCGTCCTTGGTTTGGAGGTCGATATTACCTTTATCGCGGCCATTCTGACCATTCTCGGTTACTCCATTAACGACAAAATCGTTATTTTTGACCGGATTCGGGAAAATCTAAAGACCATGAAGTCCAAATCCGTAGAAGAATTGGAGCATCTGGTGAATGTTTCCTTGTGGCAAACCATGCGCCGCTCCGTCTTCACGGTGGCTACGGTGTTCTTTACTGCCATGGCGATCGCGATCCTCGGCAGTGAGAGCATCCGCAACTTCTCGCTGGCGCTGGTATTTGGTCTGGTGAGCGGGACCTACTCCTCGATCTTCATTGCAGCCCAAGTATGGGTCAATCTGAAGGAGCGGAGCATGCTGAAGAAAAAAAAGACAACCTCTACGTCCAACTAGGCTGTCAACCGAGCCGCGGGATTTCCCCGCGGCTTTTCTACTCTTCGAAAGACGAGACTGCTGCTATTGTCAGTCTCCCTCTCCATCCACTATAATGAATAGGGGATTGGAGGAACGCCCATGCTGAAAGCGAAAACACGCTGGCAATTGGCTGCCTGTGATGAGCGTCTGGCCGAAGAGTTGGCAGCGCAAGCCAATCTGACTCCGCTGGTATCCAAACTGCTGGTGATACGCGGCATCCATACACCAGAACAGGCGCGCGATTTTCTTCAACCGGGGCCAGAACAATTTCACGACCCATTTTTGCTGGACGGGATGGAGAAAAGCGTACACCGGATCCGTCAAGCAATTGAGAAAAAAGAACCGATCTGTATTTATGGCGATTACGATGCGGATGGCGTCAGTTCCACGTCGTTGATGGTACACTTGCTTCGCCAACAAGGAGCTGTGTTTGACTACTATATTCCCAACCGCTTTACGGAAGGGTACGGGTTACATAAAGAGGCATTGGCCCATCTGCAGCAAAGCGGATTCAAGCTGATTGTCACTGTCGACACAGGAATTAGCGCAGCAGAGCAGGTGGACTACGCCAATCAACTAGGTCTGGATGTCATCGTCACAGACCATCATGAACCTCCGGCTGTGTTACCGGAGGCATTTGCTGTGATTAATCCCAAAAAGCCTGGATGCTCCTATCCGTTTGATATGCTGGCGGGTGTAGGGGTAGCCTTTAAACTAGGGCATGCTTTAACTGGGAAACCCCCGCTTCATCTGGCTGACTTGGCCGCGCTGGGGACGATTGCCGATTTGGTCCCCTTGGTGGATGAAAATCGGGTATTGGCAAAACTCGGCCTGCAGCGCCTGAACCAAACGACCAATCCGGGCCTGCAGGCATTGATTCGCGTCTGCGGTCTTACAGAAAATGAGCTGTCGGCCGGGCATGTCGGCTTTGCACTGGGACCTCGCTTGAATGCAAGTGGTCGGCTGGAGACGGCAGAAGCGGCAGTCAAACTGTTGGTTACGGAAGATCCACAGGAAGCCGATGCTTGTGCAATCGAGCTGGACAATCTCAACCGCGAGCGGCAGGAATTGGTGCAGCAGATGACGGAAGAAGCCGTGGAGATGGTGAAGAATCATTTTCCGCTTGAGCAAAATCAGGTTCTGGTCGTTGCAAAAGAGGGCTGGAACGTGGGAGTGGTCGGCATCGTCGCCTCCCGCCTGGTCGAGCAGTTTTACCGTCCGACAATTGTGCTGGGCATCGATCCGCAGAAAGGAACGGCAAAAGGCTCGGCAAGGAGCATCGCGGGCTTTGACATGTATGAAGCCTTGACTGCTTGCAAGGAATGGCTTCCGCATTACGGCGGTCACACGATGGCAGCCGGGATGACGTTGCCTGTGGAAAATCTTGATTTCCTGCGGCAAAGACTGAACGAGCTGGCGAGAGAATGGCTGACAGCAGATGATTTCATTCCATTGACCAAGGTAGACGTCTCCCTCGAGCCAGAGGAGATCCATATGGACGCGGTTGAGGAGTTAGCCAAGCTCGCGCCATACGGCATGGGAAACCCCACGCCTCTCGTCATGCTCCAGGAAATGGAGACGTCAGGGATGCGCGCGATTGGCAGGGAAGAAAATCATCTGAAATGCACCTTAACGCGTGAAGGCTGCAGTCTGGATGCGATCGGATTTAATTGGGCGCATGTGACACAGCATATAACCCCAAAAGCAAGATTTCATGTGCTGGGCGAGTTGTCGGTGAATGAGTGGAATGGCAACCGCAAGCCGCAGCTGACCATACGCGATTTGTCCGTCCCGCATCGTCAAGTATTCGACTGGCGGGGGAGCCGCGACAAATTGGAGAAATGGCAGCAGATCATGAGTGCGGAGGACTCCTTGACCCTCTTGTTTCGCGAGGAGAGTCTGGAGGCTCTTCATGGCCTCTTGACACCGCAACAACGGCGCTTTTTGCATCTAGTCGAGACCTTCGAGACAGAATCCGCAGATCAGCTTGGTTTTCGCAATCTGGTATTATACGATTTGCCTAGACGCCGTGCCGATTTAGAACGCATCATCCCAATCTGGAATCAGGCCGAGCGCGTCTATTGCTTGTTCGGGGATCCTGATCTGGGGATGGAGAGGCTCTTTTGTCCGGGGAGAGAACATTTCAAGCAGCTGTATACGTTTTTTATGCAAGTACCTACGGTCAAGCATGAACATCTGGACGCACTCGCGCGAAAGCTGAAGTGGAAACGGCATGACCTGGATGGGATGCTGGAAGTCTTTTGCGAATTGTCTTTCCTGGCGAAGGAAGCAGATCAGTATTGTTTCCAGCCTGCCACAACGAAGCGTCCCTTGGAAAGCTCCATGCTGTACACAGCCTGGAAAGAAGAAGCCCAACTGGCGACTGAGCTGCTGCTCTCCTCGTCAGAAGGCTTGATACAAGCGTTTCACCAAATGGTGGAGCCTGAGCCTGTCACTTAGGAGGAATTGTAAATGGATTTTAAACAATATATTCGCGTGATCCCCGACTTCCCGCAACCGGGTATTCGCTTCAAAGACATCACGACACTTTTGAAAGATGGTCCTGCTTATCATGCAGCGATTCAGGAATTGGCAGTCTTCGCCCGGGAGGTAGAGGCTGAGGTAATCGCTGGTCCCGAAGCCCGTGGTTTTGTCGTGGGTGCGCCGCTTTCCTATGAGATGAAGATCGGCTTTGTGCCTATCCGCAAATCCGGCAAGCTGCCCTATGAGTCTATCAAGGCGGATTACAACCTTGAGTATGGTAAAGATGCACTGGCGGTCCATGTCGATGCAATCCAGCCGGGTCAGCGTGTCCTGATCGCCGACGATTTGTTGGCGACCGGTGGCACAATCGAAACGACGATTCAATTGATCGAAAAATTGGGCGGAAAGGTAGTAGGAGCTGCTTTCCTGATCGAATTAGGCTATTTGGACGGACGCAGCAAACTGGGGAATTTCCCCGTAAAATCCTTGATCCAGTACTAGATTGTACCAAGCAGACGGGCTTTGAGCCCGTTTTTTGCTATTTTACGGTGTTCTTCTTGTCTTTCCCGGGGAAAGCACCTTTACAACCCGAACGACTTACAAGATAATAGGATGAAATAGATATTCACTGCATATTCATGGCCACACACCTATGACGAGACCGTTCTTCACCGTACTTGACGCTTCCTCTAAAGGAGTATCGACTTCTTCGAGAAGGCTTCTATTCAAGCTTTTTTTAGAGAGGATAAGGGAAGGAACTATGATTACGGGTATTGATGAGGTAGTAAAAAAAGCGAGCACATATCTATCACCTGCGGATTTGGACATGATTTCGCGTGCATATGAGCTGGCAAACAAGGCACATGAGGGTCAGATTCGAAAATCTGGCGTTCCTTATATTATGCATCCGATCGCAGTGGCCGGAATTCTCGCCAACTTGCATATGGATGCGGTAACGATCGCGGCGGGCTTTCTGCACGATGTGGTGGAAGATACGCCGGTGACACTGGATGATTTGCGGGAGCAGTTCGGGCAGGATGTCGCGCTTCTTGTCGACGGTGTCACC
>DASQMM010000161.1:0-4376 GCA_035645495.1 Brevibacillus sp.
GAGGAAGAGAAGATGAAAGAGCATTTGCTTTCGATAGAAAATTTAAAAGTGAACTTCAAAACCTATGGCGGTGAAGTACAGGCGGTTCGCGGGGTTACCTTCCACGTCGAAAAGGGAGAGACAGTCGCGATCGTCGGGGAGAGCGGCTGCGGCAAGAGTGTGACAGCCCAGGCTATCATGGGGCTGATTCCCAACCCTCCTGGACGCATCGTCGATGGCAAGGTCGTGTTTGAAGGGACTGAGATCAGCAAGCTTCCCAAGAAAGAATTGCTGGGGATTCGCGGTACACAGATCGGGATGGTGTTCCAGGACCCGATGACCGCCTTGAACCCGACCATGAAAGTGGGAGCTCAAATCGTAGAGGGCTTTGTGCGCAGTCAGAAGGTATCGCGGGAAGAAGCGAAAAAACGCGCGATTGAGATGCTTCGTCTTGTCGGGATTCCCGATCCGGAGCAACGCGTCGACCAGTATCCGCACCAGTTTAGCGGCGGGATGAGACAGCGTGTCGTCATTGCCATCGCCTTGGCTTGCAACCCGAAACTGGTCATCGCGGATGAGCCGACGACCGCATTGGACGTAACCATTCAGGCTCAGATACTCGATCTGCTTAAACAATTGCAGGAGGAGCAAGAGCTGGCGGTCGTCATCATCACGCATGATCTCGGCGTAGTAGCTGAAATTGCGCACCGCATGGTTGTCATGTACGCAGGGATGGTCGTAGAGACGGGGACTGTTGAAGAGGTGTTTGCCAATCCGCGTCACCCGTACACATGGGGCTTAATGCGCTCACTGCCCCGTCTCGATGAGAGTGAAAAGCAGCGATTGATTCCGATCGAGGGAGCGCCGCCAGATCTGTTCAACCCGCCTGTCGGTTGCGCTTTTGCCGCTCGATGCGATTTTGCGATGGAGATATGCAAGCAGCAGATGCCGCCTACAACAACGATTGGAGAGGGACATGAAGCCGTATGCTGGCTGCATGACGAGCGAGCACCGCGCATTGATGAATTGGTGGCAGCAGGGAGGCAGGATTCATGAGTGATGTATTGCTGGAAGTCCGGGATTTGAAGAAGCATTTTTCCATGTCCTCAGATTTTGTTTTAAAAGCGGTGGACGGAGTCTCCTTTTCCATCCGCAAGGGAGAAACGCTGGGATTGGTCGGCGAGAGCGGCTGCGGCAAATCCACGCTGGGGCGCACCCTGATCCGTTTGTACGAAAATACGGACGGGGAAGTGTTGTTCAAGGGGAAAAACGTGCATCAATTGCGGGGGAAAGAGGTCAATCAGTTTAACCGTGATGTCCAGATGATCTTCCAGGACCCGCAGGCGAGCCTCAATCCGCGGATGACGGTCGAAGATATCGTAGCAGAAGGGTTGGATATCCACGGATTAGGCCGAGGGAAGAGGCGTGAGCGTGTCGCGGAGCTGCTGGAACTGGTAGGGCTGCATAAGGATCATGCCCAGCGATACCCGCATGAATTCAGCGGAGGACAGCGCCAGCGGATCGGCATCGCACGTGCTTTGGCTGTAGAGCCCGAGTTTATTATTGCCGATGAGCCAATTTCCGCGCTGGACGTGTCGATCCAGGCGCAGGTGGTCAATCTGCTGGAGGATTTGCAGCGGGAACGTGGTTTGACCTACCTGTTTATCGCTCATGATTTGTCGATGGTCAAGCATATTTCTAACCGGATCGGCGTGATGTACCTGGGGAAAATGGTGGAGATGGCTCCGAGCGGCGAATTGTATGCTGAGCCACTCCATCCGTATACGCGGGCGTTGCTCTCTTCGGTGCCAGTGCCGGATCCGACAATCAAGCGAGAGCGGATTGTCCTGCAGGGCGATTTGCCAAGCCCTGCAAACAAACCAAGCGGTTGCGGTTTTCGCACCCGCTGTCCATTGGCCGTTCCGCGCTGTGCAGAGGCGGAGCCCATGTGGAAGGAAGCGAAGCCGGATCATTGGGTAGCCTGTCATTTGCTGGACATGTAAGTGCAGGGGACTTTTCAAGCAGACATCTGCATGTCAGGCCTGTCCATAATAAAGAAGCGTAAGACCGATGGAAAACAGGGTCAGCATGAGGCCAGCTTCGATCAAAAGGGATGTTCCTCTTCGGAAGAACATCTCCTTTTTGCGTTGGAAAGAAGGATCGTCCGTTTGGAACAGGTCATCATGGAGAATGCGCGGCTTGCGGAAGAATATTTGTTTTAGCTCGCGAAATCCCTTGGTGAACACGGTAAGGAAACCAGATCGCAGGACGATCGCGAAACCACCTGCGATGAGGAGGAAAAGACCAAGCAAAAAGCTTTGATTGATTAAGCTGAGAACGATGTGAGCGGGGGCTGCATACCCGACGGCCACACAGGAAAGAAGTGTGATGACAAGCCAGTAGGGAATTCTTTTCTTCATGGATTCAGACACATCCTTGCAAAAATAGGAGTGACAACGGAAACTGCCATCTTGACTGTACAGCAAAAGCAGGACATTGCCAATGATCTTTCTTAACCAGCACAACGCAAACAAACCCCTCCATGCCCATCTGCAGCAGGGCGTTGAAGGGGTTCGGGATCGGCTCGATTTCTTAATAGGGCTGCCATCGCAGTTTTCTCGCTTGCCCAAAACGCTCCTCTACATAAGGCCAATTGACCAGATTCCACCAGGCCTTCACGTAGTCGGGCCGTTTCTCTTTATACGTAAGAAAATAGGAGTGTTCCCAGACATCGAGCGGCAAGAGAGGGATGACGTCCCATTGTGACAGGTTTTGGTGTTTTTCCGCCGTCAAAATTTCCAGTCGCGAGGAGCGGGGAGACCAGACGAGAATCGCCCAGCCGGGTCCCTCCACCTTTTCGGCCGCATGGGTAAAATGCGCCTGAAAGGCAGGGAAGGAGCCGAAATAACGATCAATGGCTTGCGCCAGTTCTCCTGACGGTTCGCCGCCTCCCTGGGGACTCATGGTGGACCAGAATAACGTATGCAGGTAGTGGCCTGCTCCGTTGAATGCCAATTCCCGCTCCCAATGCCGAACTAATTCAAAATCTTGATTGGCGCGGGCCTCCGCCATTTTGAGCTCGGCCTTGTTCAGATCGTCCACGTACTTCTGGTGCAGTTTTTCATGATGAATTCGCATGGTTTCCGCGTCGATATGCGGTTCTAGCGCATCATACGCATAGGGAAGTGGGGGCAGCGTGTGGCGGCCCAAAGGGACAGGACGGGCTACCGGGACACGCTCTCGCGATGGGCTTGGCTGTGGCCGAGTTTCCCGAACGGGTTCGAAGACCGGTTGTGGCGATGTATCCTGGACAGACTCCAAGACAGGGCGGTGCTGCACGTGGTCGGCTGGTTGCATGGCGGGGCGGTTCGCTGCTTGATCTAATGCCCCAATAACGTGCGCATCTCCATCCGGCTCCTGTTGATGGACAAGACGTAAAAACTGATGAAATTGCTCCTGAATTTTATGTGCCTGTGAGACCAAAATTGGCAATTCGTTGATGTCGATAGTCCGACCTAACCGCGATGCCTTTTTTCCGATGTTCGTGAAAGACTCGTCGAATTTGTGGAGATGACGCTCCAATTCACGGTTGAGCGGCTTGTTCTTGCGCAATTGATCGATCCACTGCCGCCCCCACTGGCTCCAGTCCAGCAGTTGCCTCGTTTGATCTTCCACTCTGATCCCTCCTGCAGATGCACATCTCACCTTCAAGGTATGACATTTGCCCAGAGAAGGTGCGACATTCGCGGAGTGCAAGAAATTTCAAGCCCGCATATGGTAGTAGCACAAAGGCAGGAAGTGGTATGCTGTTCATTATTCACGACAACAGGGGAGACACAGCATGCATAGAGATCAAGTGATTGCCATTATTGATTCAGGTGTAGGCGGACTTACAGTAGCCAAGGAAGTGTTTCGCCAACTGCCGCATGAGAAGATCCTGTACGTGGGGGACAATGCGCGTTGCCCCTATGGTTCCAAAACGCCGGAGGAGATACGTGCCTGCAGCTTTCAAATGATTGATTACGTCGCACGGACACCCTTGAAGGCACTCGTCATAGCCTGCAATACCGCTACAGCCGTAGTGCTGGAGGAGGCTCAGGCTTATCTGCCGCATCCGGTGATCGGGGTGATTGAGCCGGGAGCCAGGGCTGCGGTAAGAGCGTCCAAGACGGGAAGAGTTGGAGTGATCGGGACGGAGACGACGATCCGTACCCAAGCGTATGAGCGGGCGTTGCTGCGGATCCAACCGGAGCTGTACGTCCGCGGTTTAGCGTGCCCAGGATTTGTTCCATTGGTGGAAAACCATCTGGGACAGACGAAGGAAGCGTACCGAATCGTAAAAGATACGCTGCAGCCGCTCCTTGCAGAAGAACTGGACACCTTGATATTGGGATGTA
>DASQMM010000162.1:0-9804 GCA_035645495.1 Brevibacillus sp.
CCGGATTGCTGCAAGGAATGCAGGAAGTTGGAGAATTCCTTCAGAAGCTGTACCTGCAAGAGTGTGACAAAAGCAGCGCCGAGGATTACTCCTGGTATGCTTCCGCTTCCACCGAGAATGACCATGACGAGAATCCCGATCGACTCCATCAGCGTAAACGAAGTAGGGTCAATAAAGGTTTGTTTGGCTGCAAAAATAACTCCGACTACCCCTGCAAAGGATGCTCCTGTCGCGAAAGCAGCCAGTTTGGTATTCAAAAGCGAAATGCCCATCGACTGCGCTGCCAGCTCGTCTTCGCGGATCGCAATCCAGGCTCTTCCCAGCCGGGAATGTTCAAAGCGGATGTTCGCCAGTACGATAAAGGCGATGACAAACAGCACGATAAAATAAAAGTAAAACGGCGTCCCCATCTTGATGCCAAACAGCTCCGGTGCCGGGATCGGCGTGATGCCCTGCGGCCCGTTGGTAATGTTGATCGGCTTATCCAGGTTGTTGAAGACAATGCGGATGATTTCACCAAACCCAAGTGTTACGATCGCCAGGTAGTCTCCCTTTACCCGCAAGACCGGAAGCCCCAATAATATGCCGAATATGGCGGCGACGATCAGTCCGACGATGAGGAAAGGCCAGAACCAGTCCCCGGTCAAGGGAAACAGATTGCCGGCGATAAACTCGTTCGCCTGCGATGTCGAGAAAATCGCGTACGCATACGCCCCAGCCGCAAAGAAGGCTACGTAGCCCAGGTCCAGCAATCCCGCGAACCCGACGACGATGTTCAGTCCCAGCGCCATCGCTACGTAAATCCCCACCTGTGATGCCACTTCCATATAATAGCGGTTTTCCCCAGCCACCAGCGGGATGATTACGATTAGCACCAAAGCACCGATGGCAAGCTTGATCGCCTTGCTCGTATTCGTGAAATAAATCAGGACAATTGATGAAAGGATACCGAGAAACGAGAGAACTGATTTGTCCAAAAAGTGCAACAATAAGGAAAATACTGCGATCCAGATCAACGTTACATAGAGCGGAATTCCTTTGAATGATTTCCAGACCAGGTTTGCCATGAGTTTCACCTACACTTTCTCTTTCACAGCTTCGCCAAACAGCCCTTCCGGCTTGAAGAGAAGCACGAGGATTAGAATACTGAACGCAAACACGTCTTTGTACTCGGCGCCAAACGCCTGGTTGGTCAAAGGTCCCATATACGCTCCTGCGAGGGACTCCAGCATCCCGAGCAAGACGCCGCCTACCATCGCGCCGCGCAGGTTGCCGATTCCGCCCAATACTGCAGCAGTAAATGCCTTCATGCCGAGAATAAAACCGATGTACGGATCAATGGTTCCGTAATTCTGGGCAAACAATACCCCGGTAGCCCCGCCGAGGCTGGAGCCGATCAAAAATGTAAGCATGATTACCTTGTCTACGTTGATGGTCATCAGCGATGCCGTACTTGGATCCTGGGCTACGGCACGCATGGCGATCCCCCATTTTGTCTTGCCAATAAACATCGTCAATGCAATCATCAAAACAATAGCCAGAATGATGACGACCAATCCTTTAATCGGAATCGTCGCGATGCCAAACACAGAAACGCTTCCCGTAAACAATACGGGTGTATTCAGGTAAAATTCATTGCGCGCAATCGCTTCGGTAAAACGCACAACGTCCTGCAGCAAAAAGGAAACCCCAATAGCTGAAATCAAAGGGACCAGTCGCGGAGCCCCTCGCAGCGGCCGATAGGCAAGCCGTTCTATTCCCACACCCAACGCTCCGGTCAATACCATCGTGATGATTAGCGTCATGAAAAGGGCAACGTATGGATTCATGCCCTCCAGCGCGCCGATCGCGTCTGTAATCAACAGCACCTCTGTTCCCACAAAGGCACCCACCATGAAAATTTCTCCATGAGCAAAGTTGATAAATTCCAAAATCCCGTACACCATCGTATAGCCTAGCGCAACGACAGCGTACATAAATCCAAGAGTCAAACCGTCTACCAATACTTGAGGCAAAATGCTAAGCAGCATGCTTTCCCATCCCTCATTCCTTTGTAAACTTGTCGTTCGATTCTGCTGCTCCGATGGCCACATTTCAGAACTGCCCGACAATTCCCGACCCAGACTCTGAAGCTCCATGAAGGAGGGGCGAACACTCTCGTGCCGCCCCTAGCTGGATGAGGCCTGTCGCTACGTAAATTCTGGGGTGAATGGGTCCATCATGTGAATCATTCTGCTTTTTTCCCTGCGCAACCTGAATAGGCAAGACTCGCTGCCAAGCCGCAGATAAACGGCTGAGGTGTGAGAGTATTTCTTGTGAAATTGAATCCCCCTTTTCTTCACCTAAAAACTCTCAACGATCTCCTTTGCAAATCAAGTTGCGGTTTTTTTTCTATCTTCTTTAATAGGACTTAAGGTAGATATAGCTTGGTTATTCTTTATTGTAAAATAAATTAGAAAATTTACAAGAGAAAAAATATATTTTCCAATCACATATTCGTTCGATACATCAACTCTCCCAAAATGATAAATTGAACTCAAATGAATATATCAACGCTTTACAATACGAAAGCGCCACAATCCCTATTCAAGAGGAAGAGAGGAATGTACGATTGTGCCTGTCTTGACGTCTACGATCCCCTCTGCTGTCAATCTGGCGTAGGGAAGATGCGTAGAGGAGAAGAACAGCATCGAATAGATCGGATCGAGATGCTCATGCCCTTTCTCGCGCAGAAGCTCGATCAGCTCCTCCGCCCGACAGATGAGTTCTTCCATCGGAGCAGGTGAAAATTTGCCTGCCAGCGGCAAGGCGCATTCCCAGACGATTTTTCCCTTATCGATGAACACGACGCCCCCGCCCATTTCCCGAACCCGGTCCAACGCTCGGGCCATTGCCTGCGGGTCCCGCCCGATCACGAGCCACTCTCCGGAAGCCGTATACGTGCTGGCCAAGCCCTCCAGATGATAACCGAAGCCCGACAGTACCGCCTGTGTCTTCCGTTTCCCGACAGGATCGATCGCCACGATCATAGCGAGACTCGGATCATGTGCAAGCGAGATCATCTCCTTTTCATCGGTTGGAAACGACTGCGTCCGCAATCGGGTAATCACTGCGCTTGGCATCTCGATGACAGGTGTCTCTTTCGCTTCCTGCCGGATCGAAAACCATTCTGCCTTTGTTTGCTGATCAAGAATGTCCACTGGCGGAAAGGTATACAATTCCCAGTCAGGCTTTACAGTCGGGATCAACAAAGTGCCGTTCTCCGCTGCGCGTCGACCATTCGCGATCACCAGCTCCGGTGTCGGCTCATCCTCTGCGGAGAGCAGCAGCAGGTCGGCAATCCTGCCCGGGGCGATCCCGCCCACTTCCCCATCAATGCCGTAGTAAACAGCAGGATTCAGCGACGCCATTACGTAGGCTTCGATCGGGGGCATCCCCGCTTCTATGGCTAGACGAATGGTATAATCCATCAGACCATGGCGATACAGCGGCGGTGTGCTTCCGTCCGAGGTCAGCATCATCCGTGGCGACCACGGCAGCCCCAGATCCATCCACCCGCGAACCAAATCCGGCAAATCCGGGCGAATGGAGGAATGACGCAGCGTCGCATACATGCCCAAGCGCAAGCGATGCAACAGGTCTTGAGCCTGAATCCCTTCATGGCATGCGGTAACTCCCGCGGCAGCTGCCGTATTCAACGTCTCGACCGAAGCACCGGGATGATGGCCTTCCATTCTTTTCCCCAGATCACCCGCATGCTTTAAGCCAAACAGGATCTCTTCCGATTCGGCCAATACGCCATGCCAGTCCGTCAGCTCTCCTCCCTGGATCACCAAGGGGTGCTCCAGCATGCGGGCCAAGCCCTGCTTTGTATAATGCGGGTGAGGTTTTCCCGTCTGCGGGTCCAGTCGCGCCCAGAAAAATGATTTCACCGGGTGGGCGGCGAGAGAAGCCAGCATGTGGTCTACCTGCTCCATCGGCAAATTCATCAGCATCATCGTGTCTGATACCAGCATCGTCGTTCCGCGCTGCAAGGCAAAATCAGCCAAGGTGTACGGGTTGTACCACTGAAAAGGATGTGCATGCGGTTCGATATAGCCGGGAACCAGGAATTTTCCTTGCGCCTCCATTACCTCGGTATGTTCATCTACAAGTGGCTCCTGCTCCCCGACGTAAGCGATCCGTTCTCCTGCGAGACAGACATGCAGGACCTGCCATTCTTTTGTATATACGTTCAGGACTTGCGCACCCCTGATCCACATGGTGGCGGGCGCCTTCCTCCGAGAGACTCGTATTAATTGAAGATGCGCTTCATCGGTCATCTTTCTTACACGCATGCTGGACCACTCCTCTGCTGTCATCTGTATCTTCTGAATAGTCATTCACCTCCTAATTGCTTTCGCCACGAATGGGACAATCCCTTTCCACAACTTTCTTCCCTTGAAACAATTACCATGTCTGCATCCCTAGCTCCCAACAAAGACTAGGCTATATAACAGGCATAGGAGGCAGACCAAACATGCGCAGAAACGTGGGTACTACAGACGCGATGATTCGTATAACGGCTGGATTACTGGGGCTTGCCTATGGTGTGGGCAGAATGAGCAGGCGACCGCACCGTACTCCCTGGCTCTTGATGTCCCTGTCCGCGATGAAGGTGGCAGAAGGTGTAACCCGCTTTTGCCCCATGTACGCAGCGATAGGGATGAGCTCTACGGGAGAAAAAAGCGAAACCGGCAACTTGATGGACAGAATTACGAAATCGAGTATTCAGGCTGTCATGAATCAGGTGACGGGGGGCTCGGACCGAACAGAGAGCAAAGCAAAAGAACCGGCGGCTGCACAAATGCAGCATCATGAACCGGGACTCAATGCGGAAGACCAAAAAATAGAAGAAGCGGTTCGTGAATTCGTCAATGAATCTTCGGAAGCGAAATCGGCCGTAGCCGGAACTGATGAAAAAAAACTCTCTGAACATGAAATCTATGATGAGCATCGATACCCTACCTACTCTTAGGGGGCGATATCTTTGTTAGTTGGACCAGCTCTGTATGAATGGTTGTCCCACAATCTTTTTGTCATCGCGATGATCGCAGCCGTCGTTATTGTCTTGATCTATGCGGGTTTTACCATCAGCCGCAAAAAAGGCAGATACCGCCAGTAAAAAAACTGGTGGTTTTTTTCTTTTCAAGCTTAATTGCTTCACATATAATTGTCATAGCAAGTAAATATGCAGGCAAAGGAGAACTTGAATTGACGGATAGTACCCGTGACGAATCCATGGGCTTTTACATCGGCAACATGTACCGCAAAATGGTGCAGCACATCTCTGTCCAGCTTCGCCCTTTTGACATTACAACGGAGCAGTTTGCCATCCTGTTTCAACTGAACAAAAGCGACGGCATCAACCAAAAGGAGCTCGCCCTGCGCACCTCAAAGGATCAGCCTACCATTACCCGCATCCTGGATGTCCTCGGCCGCAAAGGGTTGGTCGAAAAAAAGATGTGCCCAAATGACCGCCGGGCCTTTTTAATCAGCGTTACAGCCCAAGGACGCGAATTGATGGAGCAGGCCATTCCCGTAGAAAATAAAGCCCTTGAACAGGTATTCGAGGGAATCGAGCCCGAGCAGTTGGAATGGCTGAAGCAAATAGCGATGCACTGTATCGCCAACATCCAACGACATACAATCGAATAGGAGTGACCATTTTGAATGGAGAAAAACAAGAACAACTGTGGACGAAGGATTTCATACTCATCACGATAAGCAATTTGCTCCTGTTCTCGACGGTGCAAATGCAGGCGACCACCTTGCCTGCTTATGTCAAAGAGGCTTATCTTGCCAATGATTTCGTAGCTTCTCTCGTGATTACCCTGTTTAATATTTGCGCGATTCTTTCCCGCATGTACACCGGTGAAGCGATCAAAACCAAGAGCAGCAAGCTGCTCGCCGCAGTGGGGCTTCTCATCGCCAGCCTCGCGATGCTCGGCTACTTTTTCAGCGCCACCATCGCCCTGTTTATCTTCCTGCGGGCCCTGTTCGGTATTGGGTTTGGATTGGGCAGCACTACTTTTGCCACTTTGGTATCCAATGCGGTTCCCCCCAAACGAATCGGCGAAGGAATGGGGTATTTTGGACTGTCTGTCAGTCTTGCTTTGGCCCTTGGGCCCATCGCAGGAATTACTCTGCTCGGTGAATTCGGTTTTTCCACCATGGTATTTGCTGCGATCGGGATGGTCGTCATCTCCATCCCGCTGCTGTTTGGCACTAAAACACAGCCAAAGCCTGCTCCCGTCAGTCCAGATCAACAGGTACGGGGGATGGGACGCTATTTTGACCGCAAGATTTTGCTTCCAACGGTTTTGAACACCATGGTGGCTATTACTTATGGCGGACTGATGAGTTTTTTGGTTTTATATGGAAGAGAGGCAAATCTCGCCAACGTCAGCTGGTACTTTTTCTGCAACGCAATCGCCATCGTCCTGGTTCGCCCACTGTCCGGCAAGCTGTTCGACCGGAAGGGGCATATTGCCGTCCTGCCGCTGGGAGCCTTGTTTGTGTTCATCGGACTTATGATTCTTTCCTTCACGAATAATAACTTTCTTCTCTTCACCTCAGCCGCTTTTTATGGGATGGGATACGGATTTCTCCAACCCGCGATCCAAGCCTGGATGGTGAAGGTCGTGGAGCCCGAACAACGCGGGATGGCCAATGCAGTCTTTTTGAGTACGATCGACCTTGGGATCGGGATCGGTTCCCTACTGCTCGGCGCAATCGTAACCTATTCCAACTACAGCGTGATGTATCGCTGGTCAGCCGTCTTCATGCTGTTATTTTTAGTCATTTACTTCATTTCTTATGTAAAAGGAAAAAAAGCCGCCAAAGAACAGCAAGTGGCAGCTTGATGAAGAGAAGCCTTGTCACCTGAAACTCAGTCAGGTGCAAGGCTTCTTGTTTTAAGGCATATGAGATAGGAACAGAGCAGAAAGAGCGAGCAGCAAAATGACTTTGGTGAGCCATTCAACCTCCCGATGACCGGCTCGCTGCTCTGCACTCTCGACTGCAGCCTCCGCGCCGCTTTGCATACGCTCGCTCAATTGCCGATCCATGATCAATTTTCTCGTGAAGGACACAATCATGAGAAGGCTCGCAGCGAAATGCCAGTAGGAGAGAGGCAAGCCTGCCAGGAGGCGAACTATATCCAGCAGAAAAAGACCGACGCTTCCTCCCATCGCGTAGAGATTGTAGCGATTCCAGGACTGTATCGACAGATGTTCAACGGTGGTGATCAGTTCCGGATTGCCGCTTGCCGTCGAGATGCGCAGCAAGAATGGGCGAACACACGCCGCCAAGATGATTCCACCCCCTAAAATGAGTGCCAGACAAAACATGTCAAGCGTAAGTACGATGATCGAAAGCATCCATCTTCCTCCTTCAATCTATGTTGGTCAACCAACCAATTTTCATTGAAAAAATAGCCTTCCCTTTTCTTCTCTGGAAGGACCATTTTTTCGTGTCAGTCTGACTCTTGAAGGGACCTGGCCATCTTTTCCAAAACGAGGTATGCCCGATCCATATCAAAGTCTGGATTCAACATCTTTTGCAAGGCCAACCCGTCAAAGCAAGCGAGCAGTATGGCAGCGACGGCATCGACATCCTTCTCCTCAGCATTCGTCATCATCGGTGTCAATAAGTGGGAAATGCCGTTTTGTCCGTTTTCGATAATCTGATTTACTTTCTCAGCAAAAGGAGGGTTGCGCAGGCCGATGGCAAATAGCTCATAGCGAAGCCGATACCAGTCTGGATGCTTCTGTACCCGTTCTTTCGTTGCTTGCATGGCAGACTCGGCGAGCTGTCCCTCGGGTACGGCTTGCTTCAGGGCTTGCATATCCCGTGTGTATTGATGAGAGGCTTCCAGCACCACATCGGACAAAACCTCTTCCTTATTTTGAAAGTAATAATGGACCAGTCCGGACGTAATGCCAGCTTCTTTGGCGATCTCCTTGATCGAGGCTTTTTCATATCCCTTCTCGGCAAACAATTTGGAGGCGGCTTCGACGATTTTTTGCTTTTTATCCTGCTTCACAGTTGATCCCTTCTTTTTGGTTGGTTGACCAATTTATTTTGAATATACTCCATCCACAGGCCGTTTGCAAGGGAAAAAGGCATGTAAAAACCCTGACAACCAACGACTGGCTGTCAGGGCTATCATGCAGATTATTCCCCGCTGCGTATGGCACGAGCTGCGATGTCCGTACGATAGTGGGCTCCCTCGAATGAAATCGTGCGTGCAGCCGCGTATGCTGCTTCACGCGCTTTTTCCAGATTCTCCCCGGTACTGGTGACGCCAAGTACGCGTCCGCCGCTGGTGACAATGCCCTCAGACACAGCCTTGGTGCCCGCGTGGAACACCGTGACAGGCTCCTCGACTTGCTCCAGACCATGAATCGTCGCACCCTTCGGATATTCACCAGGATAGCCGGGAGCAGCCATGACCACGCAGACCGCGCTTTCCTTTTTCCAGGTGACATCGAGCGAAGCCAGTTCTCCACTAACCGTCGCGAGGAAGATCTCCAGCAGATCGGTCTCCAGCAAAGGCAGGATGACCTGTGTTTCCGGATCGCCAAAACGGGCGTTGAACTCGACGACTTTCGGTCCCTCGGAAGTAATCATCAGGCCGGTATACAAAACTCCCTTGAACGGAATGCCGTCTGCTGCCATCCCTTTCGCCATCGGTTTCACAATGGTCTCCACGATCTCGTTCACAAGCTCGGCGGACATCTGCGGGACAGGTGCATACGTCCCCATGCCGCCCGTATTGGGCCCTTGATCATCATTGAAGACACGCTTGTGATCCTGGGAGGTGATCATTGGCTTGACAGTCTCCCCATCCACGAAAGACAGCAGAGACAATTCCTCGCCGCGCATACATTCCTCGATGACTACGCGGGCTCCGGCGTGGCCGAAGATGTTCTCCTGCATGATCTGGTGCAGAGCCTCTTCCGCTTCTTCCAACGTCTCGGCTACGACGACGCCTTTTCCCGCCGCCAGGCCATCCGCCTTGACGACTATCGGAGCACCTTGCTCACGTACATAGGCAATCGCCGACTCGTAGTCCAGGAAGGATTCATAAGCAGCTGTCGGGATGTTGTAGCGTTTCATCAGGCTTTTGGCAAAGGATTTGCTGCCCTCAATCTTGGCCGCGTGGGAGCTTGGTCCGAAGATGGGCAGATTGCGCTCTTGGAAAAAATCGACAATGCCGCCGAGCAGAGGATCCTCTGGGCCGACAACAGTCAGATCGATGCCTTCGTCTTTGACAAACTGGGCCAGAGCAGCAAAGTCATGGACGTCGATTGACGCATTGGTTGCGATCTGGGCCGTTCCTCCATTCCCCGGTGCGCAGTACACCTTTTCCACCCGAGGGCTTTGCAGCAGCTTCCAGGCAATGGTATGCTCGCGTCCTCCACTGCCGACGATCAAAACATTCATGTTCTTTCCTCCTGTATTAGAGGTTCCGCGCTCTCTTCTAGTGTTTGAAATGGCGTGTGCCGGTAAAAATCATGGTAATGCCGAAACGATTGCAGGCATCGATGGATTCCTGGTCACGAACCGAACCGCCCGGCTGAATGATGGCCTTTACCCCTGCCTGAGCGGCTGCCTCTACTGTATCAGGCATCGGGAAGAAAGCATCCGATGCGAGAACAGCTCCCTGAGCGTTCTCTCCTGCCTGTTCAATGGCAATTTTGGCGGCCCCGACGCGGTTCATTTGACCCGCACCTACGCCGATGGTCATGTTTCCTTTTG
>DASQMM010000163.1:0-9085 GCA_035645495.1 Brevibacillus sp.
CTTTGGCCCGGAGAAGGAAGTGAGTAGCATCGATGCACCTCCATTGTCGGAGGTGACCGTAGAATTGCCTGGTGCTGCGACGGATGCCGACGATTCACTGGCAGTCCAAGGGCCTGAGGGTGTACAGGAAACCTGGGAGCGAACCGTCTATCTGGCTGACGCCAATGGTTACGTCGTCCCTGTTTCCCTCACGCTGCCCAAGGTGGAGGGGCCTGCCAAACAGGTTCTGAGCTACATGGTCAAAGGCGGCCCGGTCGAAAGCATGCTCAACAGCGGCTTTTCCGCTATCTTGCCGGAGGGAACGCAGGTTAAAGGGCTTCTCATCAAAGATGGCGTCGCCACGGTCGATTTTTCCAAGGAGTTCAAAACTTATGAAGAAAAAGATGAGAAGCGCATCCTGAATGCGGTCACACGCGCCTTGACGGAATTCGCCAATGTGAAGACCGTCCAGATCTGGATCAATGGCACACCCCTCAAGGAGATGCCAGCCGCAAGCACGCCCATCACTCAATTGGACCGTCAGCTTGGCGTGAATCTGGAATTGGCGGAAGGAGCAGTACCTGGAAACACCTCTTCTGTCACCGTCTACTTCCAGGGGCAACTGGATGATGCCAGGACGTATTTCGTCCCCGTCACCCGTTTGATCCCGTCCACACAAAATGTAGCCAAAGCCACAGTAGAGGAGCTGATCAAGGGGCCGAAGCAGGATTCCCAGCTTTTCAGTTCGCTGCTGCGCACTACCAAAGTTCTGGATGTCAAACAGGAGAAGGACCTGGTCACCGTCAACCTCAGCGGCGACATCCTGAAGTATGACGATGGCAAGGACGCCAGTCCCGATGCGCTGGAGTCGCTCGTTCTGTCACTGACAGAGAGTACAGGTGCCAAGCAGGTGCAACTGCTGGTCGAGGGCAAACCGCTCACCAGTGATGTCCATGATTTTTCCAAGCCGGTTGCGCGTCCCGTCCATGTCAACGCGATGAGCTTCTAATCTACATGAGGAGATTCGACCACGCCTGTGGCCTCGCAGCGCGTGGTTTTCTTTTTGAATGTTTGCCCTTCTACCCAGATGGCGCGGCCGAGAATCAGGGACGTGATGGTTACGAAGGCACCGGCTGCAAAGCCTACGATGCGCGGTTCTGCGAAGGCGAGAATCCATCCTCCAGCGAGCATGGAAAGCCCGAGCAAAACGTTGGAGAATGTCTCATCCAAAGCGAAAACGCGGCCGAGGTTCCTGGCGTGGACATGCTTCATTAGCAACGTGCGCAGACAAGCGTTCCCCATACCGCCAGCGACCGTAGACAAGGCGTAAAAAAGCGCGGTAACGTACAGCGTGGGAGAAAAGCTGGTAAGCAAAAACGCCATCCCCTCAATGGCAAGGCTGAGAGCTGCCACCTCATAGAGCCTTTTATGGAAAAGCTCCGCGATCAACCCCCCGACGATAAAGCCCGCGCCAATCGCGCCGTACAAAAGCCCGATCCCCCATTTTCCGGCATCGAAGACCTGGTAGGCATAGACGCTGATCAGCACGTTGAAAAATCCGCCGCCAATGGGCCACATCGCAGTCATGAGCAAAATGGCAAGGACGATCGGCGTGCGCATGATCATGTGCAGAAGCTCGCGATAGGAAATCGCTTCTTTGCTTGCTTCCTGCTCAGCGGTGACAGGAGCAGCTTTTTCTTCCTGCTCCGTCTGCTTGGGAACGGTCAGCCGCAGCAGCAGCCAACCGGAGAAGAGAAAAGAAACGGAATTAAAAACAAAGGCAACTTCATTTCCCCACATCGCTACGAATATCCCGCCGATCAGGGAGCCGGCCGCCATGACAGTCCCGTAGATGGTCTGGTCCAGCGCATTGGCAGCCGCCAACTCCTCGCGGCTGACGATTTGCGGCAGAATCGACAGCCTGGAGGGGGTGTAGAGGCTGGAAAACATGACGAGTAAAAAAGTGGCAGCATACACGATCCAGACATCGCTAGCGGAGGAAATCAAGAGAAAGGAGAGTGCGATGACAGCGCGGGCCAGATCACAGACGATCAACACCGTCTTGCGGTTGAAGCGGTCTGCCAGGATGCCGCCGAGCGGACCGAAGATAAGGTGAGGCAAGGTGCGCAGGGCCAGTGTAATGCCGACTGCCATCGCCGTTCCGGTCACTTCCAGCAAAAGGCTGAGTACAGCTACGCTGTTGAACCAGTCCCCGATCCCGCTGAAAAAATTGGCGGTAAGCAGTCGCCTTAGATTTGGTTTTTTTACAAGTGCCAAGGTCTTCATCTATCATCATCCTTTAATTATATAAAAATCTAATTAGAGAATAATTGAATTAAAAGCGCTGCACAAGGTTCTTTTTTTTAAAATAGCTAGTCGGTCCACGCGAATTTTGGCAATAGTCCTACATCCGACATAGGGGTCATGTTTACTGGCAGAGCGTTTCCTGCCTCTGGTATAATGGGCAGAGTATGAAAGCATGTAGGGGGAACTTGAGATGAGAATAGACAGCCGCGCAAATGACCAATTGCGCCCGGTAACGATTACGCGCCATTACATCAAACATGCGGAGGGGTCTTGCCTGATCGAGATCGGGGACACCAAGGTGATCTGCACGGCGACAATTGAGGATCGGGTACCGCCTTTTATGCGCAATGGAGGGAAGGGCTGGATTACCGCCGAATATTCCATGCTTCCCAGAGCGACAGCAACCCGCAACCCGCGAGAATCTTCCAGAGGAAAAGTCGGGGGTCGGACGATGGAGATTCAGCGGCTAATCGGACGTGCCCTGCGTTCCGTCGTTCATCTGGAAGGAATGGGAGAGCGGACGATCTGGCTGGATTGCGATGTGATTCAGGCAGACGGCGGCACACGCACGGCTTCCATTACCGGGGCGTATGTAGCAATGGTCGATGCCATGAATAAGCTGGTAGAAAGTGGAGTTTGGAAGCAGTTGCCTCTCCATGATTTTCTTGCGGCGACATCCGTCGGGGTCGTCGGAGAGGATTCGGTGCTTGATCTGAATTATAAGGAAGACTCGACAGCCACGGTCGATATGAATGTGGTGATGACCGGAGCAGGCAAATTCGTCGAGCTGCAGGGGACGGGGGAAGACGCACCTTTTTCTCCGGAACAATTGCAAGAGATGCTCGCCTTGGCGAAGAACGGCATTGATCAGTTGATTACCATTCAAAAGCAAGCCTTGTCCGACGTGACTCTACCGTTCGCCGAAAAAGAGCAGGGCGATACCGAAACACTGGTAGGTGAAAGCAATGTCTGAGGCAAGACAAATCGTCCTGGCGACGCGCAATCAGGGAAAAGTGAAAGAGTTCAACAAGCTGTTTGCTTCCCTTGGCTGGGAAGGCATTAGTCTGGCGGAATTTGACGATGTGCCTGAAGTGATCGAAGACGGGGATACGTTTGAAGCCAATGCCATAAAGAAAGCAGTCACGATTTCTACATACTTGAATCTTCCTGCGGTTGGCGATGACTCGGGACTGGAGGTAGATGCCCTGGATGGACGTCCGGGTGTCTACTCAGCCCGTTACGCCGGGGAGACGGCGACTGACGAGGAAAACTGGAAAAAACTTCTGCATGAGTTGGGCGGTGTGCCACACGAGAAGCGTACAGCGCGGTTTCGCTGTACACTGGCCCTTGTGGAGCCAGGCGGTAAACCGCTGATCGCGACAGGCTCCTGCGAAGGGATCATCGCCACGGAACCGGCAGGAACCAATGGATTCGGCTATGATCCGGTGTTTTATTTACCTGAAAAGCAGAAGATGATGGCTGAGCTCAGCGCGGAGGAAAAAAACCAGATCAGCCACCGGGCGATGGCCATGCAGGAATTGCTGCGCCTTTTGCAAGAGAAATAGATAATCAGCAAAGTTAATAGAAGAAACGGGAGTGGGAGCGATGGGCATTCTGGTCATGAGCGACAGTCACGGACTCGTGCGAGAAGTGGAGCAGGTAGTGAAGCGGCATCCTGTCGATCAAATCTTTCACTGCGGCGATTTTTGCGTCGATCATACCCGTGCACCTTTTTCAGGTATGAAGCTGGTGCGCGGCAACTGCGACACGACAAAAGCTGTAGCGACCGAAGCGATGACAAAATGGCGCGACCTGAATATCCTGCAGACACACGGACATCTGTTCGGCGTCAAAAGTTCTCTTTTGCGCCTGCATTATCGGGCGGAGGAGACGGGAGCCAATGTCGTATTGTTCGGACACTCCCACCTGCCTGTTTGCGGCGTTGAGCGCGACATCCTGTTCGTGAACCCGGGCAGTCTGCAGATGCCGCGCGGTTTTGATGTGCCGACCTACGCGTTAATCGAGCAGAATGATTCTTCTGCGAAAAAGGTAGAAGTATCCGTCACTTTCTATGATGTTCGGGGGAATCTCGTAACGCAATTGGGAGGCAATTATTCTCTGCGGCGCTGATCCGTTGGTCAGGTTGAAAATGAAAAGATTTATGCTATACTGGAATGGTTATAATGACTAGAATATGATCGCCCGAGTTTTGCAAGCAAAATTTTGCAAGGCTGGCGGTGTTTTCGTGGATCCAATCTAGGAGGGGAAGTTTACGTGGCAGCAAATTGGGAAAAGGTAGAGAATAACCAGGGAGTCCTGACGGTTGAAGTAGATGCTTCGCAAGTAGATGAGGCATTGGATCAAGCGTTTAAAAAAGTCGTGAAAAAAGTGCAAGTTCCAGGATTCCGCAAAGGAAAAGTTCCACGCAAGATGTTTGAAGCGCGCTTTGGCGTAGAGTCTCTGTATCAAGATGCGCTGGATATCCTCTTGCCAACCGCTTACGGACAAGCAGTACAAGAAACTGGGATCGAACCAGTTGATCGTCCAGAAGTAGACGTAGAGCAAATGGAGCAAGGCAAATCTCTGATCTTCAAGGCTACAGTTACGGTAAAACCGGAAGTGAAGCTGGGCGACTACAAAAACCTGACGATCGAACCAAAAGAATTCGAGGTAACTGAAGAAAGCCTGGACGCAGAACTGAAACGCATGCAAGAACGTCATGCTGAACTGGTAACCATCGAAGAAGGCGCTGCTGAAAACGGCGATCAAGCCGTCATCGATTTTGAAGGTTTCCAGGACGGTGTCGCTTTTGAAGGCGGCAAAGCAGAAGACTATGCGCTGGAGCTGGGTACCGGCACATTCATCGCTGGTTTTGAAGAGCAAGTAGTGGGTATGACTTTGGGCGAAGAAAAAGACATCACTGTTACTTTCCCAGAAGAATACCATTCTCCAAACCTCGCTGGAAAAGAAGCGGTATTCAAAGTGAAGCTGAATGGCCTGAAGCGCAAAAACCTGCCTGCTTTGGATGACGAGTTCGCTAAAGACGTCAGTGAGTTCGACACGCTGGAAGAGCTGAAAGCAGACACCAAAAAGAAACTGGAAGAAAAAGCAGCACAAGAGAAAGATCAATACATCCGTGAACAGCTTGTACTGAAAGCTGCTGAAAATGCAGAAATCGACCTGCCTGCTGTTATGGTAGAGCATGAGCTGGATCAAATGGTAAGCGAATTTGGTCAACGCCTGCAATACCAAGGCATGACGCTGGAGCTGTACTATCAATTCTCCGGTATGGATGAGAGCCAACTGCGCGATCAACTGCGTGCGGACGCTACTTCCCGTGTGCGTACTTCCCTGACTTTGGAAGCAATCGGCAAAGCAGAGAACATCGTAGCGACAGACGAAGATGTAGACGCAGAACTCGAGAAGCTGGCAGCTATGTATGGCCGCCCTGCTGATGAGCTGCGCAAAATCTTCTCCGCTCAAGACGGCCTGGTTGCCCTCAAACGCGATGTTCAAACTCGCAAAACTGTCGATTTCTTGGTTGCAGAAAACAAAGTAAGTGCATAAACTTAGAGGAACGCATGAATAGCCAGTGGTCAGGCTACGCCTCACTCTGGCATGGCGGATGACAAGGCACGATTTCTCGTGCCTTGTTTTTCCAACTGGGTAATCCTTTTGGCAAAGGAGGAACATACATATGCTGATTCCTATGGTGATTGAGCAGACGAATCGAGGCGAACGTTCCTACGATATCTACTCCCGCCTCTTGAAAGACCGGATTATCCTTTTGGGGACCGAGATTGATGACGAAGTTGCCAATCTTGTTGTCGCCCAACTGTTGTTTTTGCAGGCAGAGGATCCGGACAAAGACATCTCCCTATACATAAACTCTCCCGGCGGTTCTGTCACGGCAGGAATGGCCATTTTTGACACGATGCAGTATATCAAGCCAGATGTCTCGACGATTTGTGTAGGCATGGCTGCCAGCATGGGTGCATTCCTGTTGGCGGCTGGCGCAAAAGGGAAGCGTTTTGCCCTCCCGAACAGCGAAGTCATGATCCATCAACCGCTGGGCGGTGTGCGCGGACAGGCAGAAGACATACGGATTCATGCCGACTGGATTCTGAAAACCAAGCGGCAACTGAATGAAATTTTGTCGGAACGGACAGGACAGCCATATGAGCGTGTGGAAGCAGATACGGATCGCGACAATTTTATGAGTGCCGAAGAAGCCAAAGCCTATGGATTGATTGACGCTATTATTGAACGCAAAAACTGACCTGTTGTGAGGTGACGCGCATGTTTAAGTTTAATGACGACAAGGGCCAACTGAAGTGCTCCTTCTGCGGCAAGTCCCAGGAACAGGTGCGCAAGCTGGTAGCCGGTCCCGGTGTATACATTTGTGACGAGTGCATCGAGTTGTGCAACGAGATTGTGCAGGAAGAGCTGGGCACTGAAGAAGAAGTCGATATGAAAGAGATTCCGAAGCCGATCGAAATCCGCAAAATCCTGGACGATTATGTCATTGGTCAGGATCTGGCGAAAAAATCGCTGTCGGTTGCGGTATATAATCACTACAAACGAATCAACTCCGGTGCGAAGATCGAGGATGTGGAACTGCAAAAGTCCAACATCATGCTGATCGGTCCGACCGGTAGCGGGAAGACGCTCTTGGCGCAAACACTGGCGCGCATTCTCAACGTGCCATTCGCCATCGCAGATGCTACCTCTTTGACAGAGGCTGGCTATGTGGGTGAGGACGTAGAGAATATCTTGCTGAAACTGATTCAGGCTGCTGACTACGATGTAGAGAAAGCCGAAAAAGGCATTATCTACATCGACGAGATCGACAAGGTAGCGCGCAAGTCCGAAAACCCTTCGATTACTCGCGATGTATCCGGAGAGGGTGTACAGCAAGCCCTGCTGAAAATCCTGGAGGGTACCGTTGCCAGCGTGCCTCCACAAGGTGGACGCAAGCATCCGCACCAGGAATTCATCCAGATCGATACGTCCAACATCCTGTTTATTTGCGGCGGTGCCTTTGACGGCATCGAGCAGATCATCAAACGCCGTCTGGGCAAAAAGGTGATCGGATTTGGCAGCGATCTGAACGAAGGCATCAAAGGCGATCTGAAAGCGGGCGAATACCTGAAATACGTTCTGCCGGAAGACCTGCTGCGCTTTGGTTTGATCCCGGAATTCGTCGGCCGTCTGCCAGTTCTGGCGACACTGGAACCGTTGGATGAGGACACCCTGATCCGCATCCTGACCGAGCCGAAAAACTCTTTGGTGAAGCAGTACCAAAAATTGCTGAGCCTCGATGGCGTCGAACTGGAGTTCGATACAGGAGCTTTGCTGCAAATCGCCAAAGAAGCAATCAAGCGTAACACCGGCGCTCGCGACCTGCGTGCCATCATCGAGCAAATCATGCTGGACATGATGTACGAACTTCCGTCGCGTGACGACGTAAGCAAGTGCGTCATCACTGAGGAAACCGTTCGCGATAAGGTACAGCCGAAGTTGATGACCAAAGAAGGAGAAAACGCTCGTTCTGAAACGGCGTAATTTTAGATGTAAGTGTCGAGAGGCTATTCCATTGAGGAGTAGCCTCTTTTTTTCTTTAAATGAGGCCGTAGTAGGGAGAAGGGGATTTCCATTCTTCGCTCCGTTCTGCGTCCTGCAAGGATGCGAGGACTGTCCGCTCCGCAGTGATTGGCGGGGAATCGCAAAAGCAGCCGACGCTTCGAAGTGTACGCAAGATTGCGATTCTTCTTCCCGCCAATCCCTGCTCCGCTAAGCAGGACTACGCCATAAGCTGCGCCTGGAAATCCCCTTCTCCGCGCAGCCGAATACATAATATGAGAGCCTTAGCAGCCATACAAAATAAACTTAAAGTTGAGGATTTTCCTTTTTTAGGAATTACCTCTTCGAATAGCCACAGTTCTAAAAGTTCCTGAGAACCGCGGATGTACCTGGAGAAGAAGATTTCCAGGCCAGCTCATTGCGAAGTCCAACCCAGTGGAGCGAGGAGAGGCGGGAAAAAGAACCGCAACCTTGAATCACTTCAGTGAGACGGCTGCTTTTGCGGTTCCCCGCCACTCCTCGCGGAGCGGACAGTTCCCGCTTCCTTGCAGGACGTAGAACGGAGTGCAGACTGGAAATCTTCTTCTCCTCCTACGGCACCATTTCGAGGAGCTTTTAAGTGTGCAGTTTTCCCCGCCACTACTCGCGGAGCGGACAGTTCCCGCTTCCTTGCAGGACGTAGAACGGAGTGCAGACTGGAAATCTTCTTCTCCCCCTACGGCACCATTTCAAGGAGGCTTTCAAGCTTTCTGCCAGCCTGGTAACAACAGGAAGTATGGTTTACCTCCCCCTGCAAGCGGCAATACTACTTGGTAAAGCTTATAGATGTTTCCTGGGATGAATAGCTGCCAGAATCGTATGGGAGGGATTCAGATGAACTATACAACGTTAGTCATTGCCGTAATTGAAGTGATTGTCGGGATCGTAATCGGGACGTATTTTTGGAACCTCTTGCGCGCACAAAGAAATACGAAGAACTCCTCGGAAAAAGAATCGAAAAAGGATTTGGATTCCCTGCGCCGCTTGCGCATGATCGCATTGACGGAGCCGCTCTCGGAAAAAACACGGCCTGCGAAGCTCGAAGAGATCGTCGGCCAGGAGGATGGATTGCGCGCATTGCGTGCCGCATTATGCGGACCCAATCCCCAGCATGTGATCATCTACGGCCCTCCAGGAGTAGGGAAGACGGCAGCAGCCCGCGTCGTTTTGGAAGAAG
>DASQMM010000164.1:0-3322 GCA_035645495.1 Brevibacillus sp.
AAAGATTTCATGGTACAAACGGAGCACCTCCTGCCAGTCGGATTTGTTGCAGAAATGGTCAGGGCAGCCGGACAATTGGCAAAACCGGCAGATAGGGTTCGGGCTATTCGCAATCTTGCCTGGGCAAAGCCGCTGGTCGTCGAAACGGGCTCCCGGTTAAAGCTGAACTTATATCCCCAGGCTGACCATGTGGGATACGAAATACGAATGGAAGGTGACCAGAAACAGGTACCGTACGCTCAAGGCGAGCTGCTGTTTGAAGGCCAGGGCGATTGCTTCGCCGGAAACGTCTGCTATGATATCAAGCAACTGAAAGAACGATGCTTGGAGTATCAATCAGGCCAAGCCTGTTATCAATATTTGCGTTCTGCCCATCTGAATGTCGGCAGCGGGCTGCAAGCGATAAAAGAAATGTGGAGCAATCAATCTGAGGCACTGTCGCATCTCGTCTTGCCGGAAGAACTGATCGACGGCTCGTCTTCTTACGTGCTGCATCCGGCATTGCTGGAGGGGGCTTTCCAAACGGCAGGGGCGTGGATGAACATAACGGCAAAGTTGCCATTGGGGGCACATCAGGTCGTATCGATCGGGGAGATACACATCATCAGGCCACTAACCCACAGTTGTTACGCTTATGCTCAGACGACAGATGACCTTCATACACTCGACATTCAGTTGCTGGATCGGAATGGACAGCTCCTCGTCCGCATTCAAAAAGTGAAGCTGGCGATGATTCATGAAGAGCAATCGGTCTCTCATCCCCAAGCCAAGCCCATTCTGCTGCATAAAGCGTGGCGGCAAGAGCCGATCGAACAGGCATTGGTTTTGCCGATGCAAGGGACTTGGGTGCTTTTGGCAAACAGGGAAACGATCCGTTTTGCCGATTCCATTCGCCAGTGCAATCCGGATGTTGGGCTCATTGTGTGGCAATATGACGTTCATGTTGCAAGCCAGCGGGAAGTACAACAGATCATTTCAAATAATTCCGCGATCAATGGCATCATCGATGTTTCCGATGTCTGGGATGACGCGATGGCCGAGGTTGATGACAACTTCGGAAAGATCCAGCTGCTGCAGCAACTGATCAGACTCAATCAACAGCAAAACTTTTATGTGTTTCACGTTACAAGCGGACTTCACAACTTCCAAAATGAGAGATGGACGCTTAACGGTGCAGAACTGAACGGGCTTGTGAAGATGCTTGGTGCCGAATACCGCCGGGTCGTTGCCAAGACGCTCGATGTTGATTCGTTTACTCTGGAATATTCCGGTCTGACTCTCTTGATTCAGCAGGAGATCGCAGCCGAAGGCGAGGATAGCGAGGTATGCTACCGGAAGGGGAGCAGGTATGTCCCCTACCTGACAGAGGTGGATGAAAGCCAAAACGTTCAACATCCGTTTACCTTTGCACCGGAAAAAGCAGTCGTTATTACGGGAGGTACCAGAGGAATCGGCTTTGAGATTGCGAAACACATCCTGAACAAAGGCGTTCGCAAACTGATCCTGATGGGCAGACAGCCATTGCCTCCGCGTGAACGATGGACCGAAGCAATCAAAGATCAGCGCACTGATCAGGGTGTGGCCAGCAGAATTCGGCAGTTTATTTCCCTCGAACAGCAAGGAGTTCAGTTGGAAATATACACAGGATCGCTTTCGGATGAAGCGAATTTACTCGATTTCCTGAGGAAGGTTCGCGGCAATATGGGGAATATAGGCGGAGTGATCCACTGTGCGGGCATGGTAGGCCATGAGAATCCCGCTTTCGTCCAGAAAACGGAACAAGAGATGAGAAGCGTGTTTGAGCCGAAAATCACCGGGCTGCAAACCTTGCACCGCCTATTGCAGGATGAGCCGCTTGATTTCTTTCTCCTGTTTTCATCCGTATCAGGGACCATCCCGCTGCTAGGGGCCGGAGTCAGCGATTACGCTTGCGCCAACGCTTTTATGGACCATTTTGCTTGTTATCAAAAAAGTCAAGGGCATCACTATTACAAGTCGATCGTCTGGCCGAACTGGAAAGAGGCAGGTATGGGTGAAGTAACGACTCCTGCCTATCGCAAGACGGGATTGACGGCACACAGCACGGCGGATGGATTGCTGCTGTTTGATCGGGTGATGGCCATGACGGAAGCTTCGGTGGTCATGCCATCTGTTATGGAGATCGAAAAATTGGATTCATACCGAATCCTCTCTCCGAAACTGGAACAGTCAGCTTCTCCAGCGGCAAAAGTTCCCCAGGCCACACAGATAGGAACGAAGCAGACTGCAGAAACGGAAAACGAATCCATGGAATGGCTGAAAGATCTCTTTTCCAAGCAGTTGCACATCCCCGTCGAGCGGTTGGAGGATGATGTTCCTTTTGGAGATTTAGGCGTGGATTCCGTTCTTTTGGTTGAGTTGGTGAGAAAAGTGGAAGCCAAGGTGAAACAAAAACTTGATCCTTCTGTTTTTTTGGAGTATCCGACATTGCAGGCGCTCGGACAATATTTGCAATCGACCCTTCCAAAACAGCGATCCCATGCAGACGAGGCAACTGATACATCGCAGTTGGGAGTGACTGGCACAACCTCTGAAAACAAAAAAAGTTTGTCGTTTGAGGGGGAGACCCCTCTGCCATTGCGTTTGCATGCGGAGCGCTTCAGCAGGCACTCGTATGTAGGCCCATATGAAATGCAAGTACAGTCGGCTGAAAAAATCGCTGTTATTGGGGTGGCTTGCCATTTTCCCGGAGCAGCAAATCGCGATATCTTTTGGAACAACCTGACTCAGGGGAAAAGCGGTATCATGGAAGTCCAGTCAGAGCGTTGGGACGTAGGCAGCTACTATGCTCCCGAATATGAAAAAGGAAAAAGCATTAGCAAGTGGGGAGGATTTATCAAGGGGATTGAATATTTCGACCCCCATTATTTCCAGATCAGCGAAGAAGATGCGCCGCAAATCGATCCGTTGATCCGCCAGTTCATGGAGGTAAGCGTACAGACCTTAAGAGATGCGGGTTATGAACAAGAAGAGCTGCACAATAAACGTGTGGGCGTGTTTGTCGGCTCACGCATGAGCAATTACATGGAGAGACTGCCACAGGTTTCAAAAAACAGCATTATCGGAATCGGTCAAAACTTTATCGCCGCGCATATTTCTCACTTCTTCAATTTCAAGGGACCCAGCATGGTGCTTGACACCGCTTGTTCGTCGTCACTTGTCAGCATTCACCTCGCTTGCAACAGTATCCTGTCCGGCGAAGCGGAGCTTGCCATCGCTGGCGGCGTGGACATTCTGCTCGACGAACGTCCATACCTGATACTGAGTGAAGGGCGAGCCCTCT
>DASQMM010000165.1:0-9011 GCA_035645495.1 Brevibacillus sp.
TAGAGCTTCACGACGGTTCGGGTTTTCCACAATCTACAAACAATATAAAATTTTCGAGTGGCTTGATCCGTGATATTGTCATCGCCGATTTTAATCTAGATGGTTATGAAGATATCGCTGCTTTAGATCCTGGCAATAGTAGAGTGACTATATTGCATGGATTTGGGAATGGTCAATTTTCGATTGCAGATACCTATAACAATATCGGAAGCATTCCACTTGCGATGGCCGTTGGTGATTTTGACGGCGATGGAACTTTCGATCTTGTCTTTGCCAATTATGGATCTAGAGATGTCTCCATCTTGCTGGGTGACGGGAACAATACCTTTCAATTGATTCGTTACCCAGGTACAGAACAGGCAAAGTCCATTACTGCTGCTGATTTCAATAAAGATGGGAAGACGGATTTCGCAGTAGCAGTAAATCCGACTGACGCTACACCAGGCGTTGTCGTTTATACAAGCAAAGAGCCTGGTGGAGTAGATGTGACCAACTCGACCGTGACCGCATCCCCGGCAACGGTCGCAGCGGATGGCACTGCTTCGGCTGAAGTAACGGTCACGTTAAAAGATGCGAATCAAAACGTCATTCCGAATCGTATGGTCAGTTTGACGCAAGGTACCGGCAGCTCGAGGATTACCCCTGACAAAATCCAGACTGATCAGAATGGGGTAGCTGTCTTTACGGTAAAGAACACAAAGGCCGAAACGGTGACATATACAGCAAAGGATGAACAAGAGAACATCACGTTGACTCAACAAGCATCCGTAACTTTCACATCCGGGGACGTGGATGCTGCGAAATCTACCGTTACGACTTCGTCATCGAGCGTGTTGGCGGATGGCATCGCGAATGCGACGATCACGGTGACAATTAAGGATGCTTTTGAAAACCCGGTTGCCGATCATGAGGTCAGCTTGACTCAGGGCAGCGGCCATTCTACCATCCGCCCTGTCGCAGCTTCTGTGAAGACAGATGCCAATGGAGAAGTCAGCTTTACCGTAACCAACACGAAAGCCGAGACGGTAACCTACACGGCGAAGGATGTGGATGCAGACATAACAATCCAACAAACCGTGAATGTAACGTTCGGTTCCGGCACTGTAGATCCAGCCAGCTCGCAGCTGACGGCCATTACAAACCGAGTGATCGCCAATGGTAGATCTACAGCGACCTTGACTGTCACGCTGCAGGATGCCAATCAAAACCGCATCGCTGGGCACACCGTCAGCCTTTCGCAAGGAAACGGCCGCTCCACCATCGTGCCAGCGACCGCAACGACTGATGCGAACGGCATCGCCACTTTTACAGTGAGCAGCAGAACGGCGGAAAAGGTGACGTACTCAGCCAAAGACCTCGATGAAAATCTAACCCTCACCCAGACGGCTCAAATTACGTTTACCAGCCCTTATGTACCACCCCCTTACTTTCCCGTCCAGAGTGTGAGCCTGGATCGCGATTCGCTTACATTCACGGAAGGCGATCCTGCTGTCAAGCTGCATGCAGTCATCCAGCCCTCCTACGCCAGCAATCAGCAGGTGCGATGGGAAAGCAGCGATCCGGATGTTGCGATCGTTGACCAAGCAGGGACAGTCACTCCGAAATCAGCAGGTACAGCCATCATCACGGTCACGACTGTAGATGGCAACAAAACAGCTTTGGCACAAGTAACGGTAGAGCCAGTCGCAGAAGAAAACAAATTGCTTCGCATCGAAGCAAGCCAATCGAGCCTGTTCCTTCTGCTGGGTGACTCCGCTGCTTTCCAAGTGAAAGCTGTCTATGAGGACGGAACCGAAGAAGATATCACGAAGGATAAGAAAACCGTCTACAAAAGCAGCGCCAGAAGCATCGCTTCCGTCAAGCCAGGACAAATCAAGGCAGGCAACAAGGACGGGGATGCAATCATTACCATCAGCTACGAGGGAGAAAGCACAGAGATCGAGGTCACGGTCTCTTCAGCAGATGTCCAATCCATTCGCCCTTCATTTAGACAAGTGGTTCTAGAAGAGGATGAGCAAAGAGAGATCGGACTCGTGGCAACCCTCTTCGATCGAAAGAAAATAGAGGTTGGTTCCTCCGCGGAATGGATGGTAGATGACCCGAAAATCGTCAGCGTGGAAAACGGCAAAGTAACAGCTCTTGCAAAAGGAAAGACAAGAATTACAGTTAGCTACGGAGATTTAACCTATCGAATTGCGGTAACCGTAGTGGACGAAAAAAAATTCCTGAAGCTTAAGGTCAGCGATCAAAGTCTGCATCTCGAGCAAGATGAGCGTATGGGATTAGTCGTCATGGGTGTGTATGAAGATGGCCATGAAGTAGATGTCAGCGAAGACGTGATCTGGCAGGTGCAAGATAAGGACATCGCTGTGGTCAAAAAGGGTGAGGTGATTGCCCTAGCCCCAGGTAGAACCACTGTAACCGCAGCGTATGCAGGCAAGAAGTTTTCGATGAGCGTCTCCGTGATCGAGGAAAGAATCCTGGAGCGCCTTTCTTCAAACAAATATTTGGTGAAGCTGCCTGTGGATGATGAACAGTCCATCACGCTGAAAGCCATATACAATGATCGGACCCACTCTGATGTGACCGACAAGGCCGAGTGGACTTCCAGTGACGAAGAGATCGCAATTGTGAAGGAAGGTGTCATACTTGCTGTGTCTCCGGGTGACGTGGAAATCATTGCAGAATATGAAGGAGAATCAGTTACGATTTATGTAACGGTAACGAAATAAGCAAACAACCCGATCCATCAGTAGGATCGGGTTGTTTGCTTATGGGGAAGCAAGTATTTTGCAAGTGGAAAGTCCCGTTTCCGTATGATAGAGAGTTATAGGCTCGGAAAATGTCCTGATTTTCCTCAATTTGGAACAAAAGTTTAAGACAGTTGCACTAATCTTACGAAAAATATGCGCTTGTCTTACCACATCTTTGATCATTTCCGTATACCTTGTACGAGGTGGCACCGATTCAAACAGGTATTGGAGTGATGAAGAGAATGAAATTGATTATCCATGAACAGGAGATAAAAGCATACTTTGAAGGTTTGCGGAATCTTCTCTGGGGCGGATCTGGCAAACCCAATCCTCCCGGTGAGGAACCTAAGTGTCCGCCCGAAAAGTCAGAGTTTCGCAAAGTGCTTCTGGGCTATCTCCATCAGTCGATTGAGATCGCAACAGATGCGGGAAGCCTGGCTGGTGTTCTAAAAGAAGTGGGCGATGATTACGTGGAGATCAACGAGCCGGGCGGTACGCAAGTCATCGTCCCCCTGGGCCAAATCAACTACGTGCAAGCTTTGTAAGGAGGAGAGGAATGGATGAATTTCCAAGAGAAATTGACAACATATATCGGTCAGACGGTAGAAATCGCAACAGGTCTCCAAGTGACCACTGGCGTGCTGAGCCGCGTAACAGACAGTACAGCTACGTTACTCGCCGCTAGTGCACCTGGCTACGGAGGCGGGCAGAATGTCACCTTTCCACTAGAACGCATCACCTTCGTCCGGGTTGTCTAGGCGTGCGAACCAGCACACAGGGAGGGCTGGCACAATCCGTATCTGTGATCATCTCCGCGATGTACACGACACATCATCTGCAAAAAATGGTAGCAGTCAGTCAGCAGCTTGGCTCCGGTGACATCATCGTAGCCGCAGCCCGTCACCTGATACCGGAGATTCCCCACCCTGTTCGTACCAAGACACGAATGATTCCTGTCGAACCGGAGCAACAGATCACCCCCTTTTCAGGCAGGACTCTCGCGGCCAGTCATGCCCGCGGGGCAGTCCTCCTGTTTCTGGGAGAAGATCGCTTCTATTCGGCTATGGAGCTGCAGCGCTTCTTGTTTCCGATTCTGCATGGCAGGGTACAAGTGCTTCTCTCATGCGAAGGCAGGCGTCATCCTAGAAGTAGAATAACTTCGCCCCAGGACAGCTTGATTTTGTTTTTCCATGAGTTGTTTGGCAGGTCAGATTTGGGGACAGCCTCTCTTTTTGGGACCCCTCATGCCGTACACCAGCATGCACTCAGACGGATCGGTGCAGAGCTTTTGCAGCATCCGGCAGACGCTCTCTATCAATGGATAAAAATGGGCGCGAGAATCGGGGTGCAGCCGGTGGAGCCGATGCGGGATACCCTTCCCTATAATCCGCAACTTTACGGAGCCATCCAGGGGGAGTGCTCCTTTTTTGAAAAAGCAGTGATCCGGGAGCAGATGGACTTCGCAGCCAGCCTTCCCAATAGAAACGGCCTGACAGACGGAGGAAGGCGAAGGGAGGAGCTTTTCCAGGAGCCTCTCCCGGAACGTGTGCAGCCAAGGCCGACAGTCGAGAAGGGATCGCGTCTATCTGTCATCATTCCGGCACGGGATGAAGCCAAAACGATAGAAGCCGTGATTCGTGAAGTGAAGCTACTGGATCCTCTGGAAGTGATCGTCGTGGTCAACGGATCCCAAGACGGTACGGCTGCAAAAGCGCGTGCGTGCGGGGCTGCCATCGTAGAATTTGCCCATCCTCTCGGGGTTGATTCGGGACGGGCAGTAGGAGCCAGTCTTGCAGCGGGAGAGATTCTGCTATTCGTGGACGCTGATTTTGTATTGCCGGCACAGGATCTGTATCCCTTCGTCTTGGGGTGTCAGCAGGGAATTGATCTCGCCTTGAATGATCAATCCGCTTTTTTCGAGTCGCATTCCAGCAACGTCGTAGTCGCTGCCCGTCAAGCGCTTAATTTTGTCGCCGGTCGCAAGGATTTGGGGCCGGGGTCCATGCTTGCCGTTCCATTCGCCCTGAGAAAAGAGGCGTTTGCTTCGTTGGACTGGTCGTTGCTCGCTTGTCCTCCACTGGCGCAGATGGCTGCTCTGACAGCAGGCTTTCGGGTAGAACTGGTTCACGCTGTAGACAGCTTTTCTCTCAATCGGTTTCGGCCGGAAAAGCATCTTGCAAAAAAGGGCCATTCCCCGGCGGTGGTACAAATGCTTGGAGATCACATGGAGGCTTTCCACTATTGGAGCAGGCAGTACCGAGGAGGGCATCCAAAGTAGACAAAAACAAGGAGGGAAGGCCGCAGTATGACAGAGCGAAAAGAAGGTTTGGTCAGCTTGGTGATTACCAATTACAATCGCGCCAAGTATCTGCGGGAGTGTCTGGAAAGCATTCGCCTGCAGACGTATCCCCACTGGGAAATCATCTTTGTCGATGATGCTTCGACGGATGATTCAGTGCAGATCGTACGCGAGTGGATGGAAGAGCACCGCGATATATGGAGTGAAGATCGACAGCTTGTGATACTGACATTGCCTCGCAACATCGGGTTTGCCGGAGCGATCAATGCCGGTTTTTACCTGGCGCGGGGGGAATTTATCGCCGTCCAGGATTCGGATGACTATTCCGACAGGGAGCGTTTTGCGAAGCAGGTCGACTATCTGCAAAACCATCCGCTGGTGGATTTGGTCGGGACGAATTACTATGCTTTTCCCGATCGCGCTCCTGCTGAAAAAAAGCGGGCGACGTGGATTCGCTACGGAGAAGAGATTCGCCGCGTTTACGGACGCGGGGGGCACTGTGTCTGCCACGGGACGATTCTGTTTCGCGGCAAATTATTCGACCAGATTGGTGGACCCACTCGTCGCATCACCGGGGCGGAGGATTACGAATTTATCGCCAAAGCTCTCAACAGCAAGGCACAGATCGAAAATTTGCCCGAGCCGTTGTACTATTACCGCGTCCATGACAGTCAGCGGTCAGCCCAGTATTACAGAAGAAAGGAGAGTAAAGATGCCAACTAGCTCAGAGCGAATCCTGATGGTGATGGACAGCATGGGTACGGGCGGTACCGAAACCCACGTCCTCAGCTTGGGAAAAGCGCTGCGTTCGAGCGGAGTCCAGCTTTTTTACTCAGGGGCTGACGGCCCCTTTTATCGTGCATTTGCGGACGCTGGTTTCCGACTGCATCTCATCGAGCAGTCGAATGAGCCTCTGCCGATAAGAAGAGAGAAGCAACAGCAAACCTTGCGAAACATTATCAAAGAAGAAAAAATCTCGATCGTCCATGTGCACCAGACACCTTCCGGGCTTTTGGCTGCAGAAGCGGCAGCAGAGCTTGAGGTTCCGGTCGTGTTTACGATGCATGGCACGTACTACCCAATCGACGAAGCCATCGCTCTCGCACAGCGATGCGATGCGATGATCAGCGTGAGCAAGCCCGTTCAAAGCTTCTGGAAGAACCACGGAATCGAATCTACTGTGATCTCCAATGGAGTAGATCTCCAGGAATTTCAAACAGCCTCCACGGTCAATTTGCGTGAAACCACGCTCACCTCCCTTCCTCAAGACGCTCTCGTCGTCACCTACGTGAGCCGTTTAGCCTGGCAAAAGGCGTCTGTCTGCAACATGCTGCTGCGCTCCACCAAGACCTTGACCGACATCCCCAACCTCCACATCGTCGTTGTCGGCACCGGAGCCCAATCGCATTTTGTGTGGGAGTTGGCGCAGGCCTTGAACAAACTCAAGGGTTATCCGTATGTACACATCGCTGGCGAACAAACCGATGTCAAACCCTACTATGAGGTGAGCGATCTGGTCGTGGGTACGGGACGAGTTGCATTGGAAGCCATGGCCTGTGGGAAACCGGTCCTGGCGATCGGAAACCATGGCTATTTCGGGCTTGTCACGCCAGATACCTACGACTTGGCCTGGGAGTATTACTTCGGGGATCACCAATCTGTGGGCAAGCCTTCTCCAGGCATGATCGCTGATGCTCTGCGCGAGGCGTTTGCGGATCGTCACCTGTTGCGAAGCTGGGGAGAACAGGGAAAGGTCTGGGTGAAATCCCGCTTTGACATCAGGCAAAAAAGCGAGGAGCTGCTCGCCTTATACGCCGAGGTGCGCAGCAAGAAAAAAGGAGGAGGGACCACATGAGAAAAATCCTCTACGTCGGCTGGATCGGATTTGACAATCTCGGTGATGAGCTGATGTGGCATGTGTTTCGGGATTTGGCTGAGAAGTACCTCAACAAACAGACTCACCAGGTGATTCCCTCATTGCCTGGTGTAGATCTGCATGATTTTAGTCCCTACGATACCGTGGTTCTCGGCGGGGGCTCGCTCCTCGTCCCCGGGTACGTGGATGTAGCGCACCGGGCCGTTCAGCAGAAAAAAAGACTGGTGATCTGGGGCAGCGGCTATGACAGCCAGCTTCCCGTGAAGTTCGATGCGGCAGGAAAGCTTCATACCGCCTCCTTTCAGGAGAGCCCGAAGATGCAACAGATGCTACGTGAAATTGGAGAGCACGCTCAATATTTTGGTGTGCGCGGCCCCCTGACCTATGAATATCTGCGTGAAATGGGAGTGGGCGGCAGCTTGCAGATCAGCGGAGATCCCGGAATGCTGATGACTCCGCAAGATCGGATCGCTCGCGGCGCGGAAGACCCTCCTACGGTCGGCATCAACTGGGGAACCGCGTACAATCGCATTTACGGTAAGAACGAGGCTGTGGTCGAAGATGCGTTGGTGCAGGTGGCGAAGACCTTGATTCAGCATGGGTTCCGCATCTACCTCTTTACGATGTGGGGACCGGATCGAGGGGCGATCAAACGTCTCTACCAGAAGATTGGCGCTCCCGAGCATGTCACGCTTGATCTGGAGCTGCATAATCACAGCGAGATGATGCGCCGGCTCAGCCGCTGTCAGGCGACGATCAATTTCAAATTGCACGCCAATGTCTTGAGCGCTGTAGCGGGAGTGCCGTTTGTCTGTCTCGCATACCGTTTCAAATGTCTGGACTTCTGCTATTCTCTCAGTCTGCCGGAGATGGCGATTCCTACCGATCATCCGCAGCTCCGGCAGCAGATTCTGACGCGTACAGTAAGAGCGATGGATGAACAGTCTTCACTGCGCGACCTATTCGTCAGCCAGCGAAAGGAGACTACAGATCACTTGAGCGAGCCGTTTTTCCATGGCGATTTATAGAGCAGCACCCTTGCGTTCGCATGTCTGACGGACCAAGGGTGTTTTGCTGTAGCTGCAGGATGTGAGAGAATGTGATAAAAGGAAAAAAAGAGGAGAGAGGGGAGTAGAACCATGCTGAAACAAATCAAAGTCCTGCATTATGACGCCTTTAGCTTGATCCCGAACAAAGGAAATCCGGCAGGGGTCGTGCTGGGGGGAGATCAACTGACGGAAGAAGAGATGCAAAAAATTGCTTTTCAGGTCGGTTTTAATGAAACTGCCTTTCCGATTCGTTCTGACAAGGCGGATGTCCGCATCCGCTTTTTTACTCCGGGGCATGAAGTGAATCTGTGTGGACACGCGACGATGGCGACGGTCTTTGCCCTGTTTTCGCAGGGACTCCTGGAAGAAAAAGAAGAAATCCTGATTGAAACGAAGGCTGGAATCTTGCCTGTGCGCATCCAGACCACGCCAGACGGGGAGATTCGCATCACGATGCAGCAGGCCGCCCCACAGTTTACGGCGTTTGAAGGCTCTGTAGAGGGATTGGCAGCGGTGCTCGGCCTCGGAGTCGAGGATATTCGGACAGATATGCCGATCCAGTACGGCAGCACAGGGCTGTGGACGCTCATCGTGCCGCTTACATCGCTGGACGCCTGCAAGCGGATGAAGCCGGACAATTCCCGTTTCCCCGAGGCGCTGACGCAGATGCCGCGTGCATCGATTCATCCCATATGCCTGGAGACCATCGATCCAGGCTCTGATATGCATGCCCGCCATTTCTCTTCGCCTTTTTCCGGTACAGTGGAAGACCCTGTCACCGGTACAGCTTCCGGTGTGATGGGGGCGTATTACGTAACCTTTGTCGATCCGGGCAAGACGACGGGCCAGCGTTCTTTTGTCATCGAGCAAGGACAGGAAATCGGGCGGGATGGACGGGTCAGGGTGACCGTAACCCCTGATCAGGATGGCGCTTTGGCAGTCGAAATTACCGGCAATGCCGTATTTGTGAAAGAATTTGCTGTAGAAATCTAGGCTTGATTGGCGCGTGTCCGTTCCAGAGCTGCCTCCATCTC